>CAMWUP010000173.1 GCA_947177465.1 uncultured Lachnospiraceae bacterium | reverse complement strand
GCCCTGTGGCATGGGGACGTGGATGGGATTGTCAGGGAAATGAAGGAAGAGAAAAAGAAGAAGCAGTCCGTAAATGGGACAAAAGCAGTGCTGCTTCAGGAAATTTCGGGAATATATGATTCCTGCGATTACCGGACGGGTGTGATAAACATAGTATATCCCGACGGCAAAGACGGATTTGATTACCGGCATATGCATTGCCTTGCCTGCACGGAAAACGGTCTTGCCGAGGTGCATGATTATTGGTACCCGTCTGCGGTTTTCGGAAAAGACTGCAAGGGTCTGCAGATGGATTACGATAATGGGATTGTACGTGTTATGGTACTTGACAGCCCGATATATTATGAGGAATATGACTTAAATACCTATGAAGAAGAGCTTTGTGCTTTGGCTGCAATCCCCGAAGAGAATCTTCTTAAACATGCTTCTGTCAGCATGTTTCCTCTTTTGCATGACTCCACTCTGCGCAGCGGGCGATATGAATATTTTACATGGAATGGTGGGAATGAGTTACAGAAGATTGATTGCGAGACGTCGGGAAAGGCTTTTTTACAGCGTCATATTATAGCCTCTTACCAATATGAGCCTCTTGATTTTCAAAAGGAATTTTATGGCCGTGACGACAGAAGTGTATGCGCGTTCAGTAATGGCATTGTGCATGTGCGGTTAAAGTACATAAGGGAGCCGGAAAACACGGTCTGTGATATCTGTTTCTTTGACAGAGATTTAGAATTGCTGCGGCGGGAAGAGATTATTCTAAACGAACCCCGTTTTGCCCGTGGTGAAAGCATGGGATATGTCTATTGTGAGGAGTCGGACTGCATTTATTTGGGCAATCTGAAAATAAATTTACAGACTCACGAGGTAAAGACAGGAGCGGCGGAGTTAAGGGAAGCGGCAGTATTGCTGATAAATCCGAATGAATGTGGAGGGCGGCTCTATGCGGTAAAGGGAAGCCGGCTTTCGGTGTTTGATTTAAATATGGAGCCTGTCTCCTGTCACCGTTTAAAGGGGCATATCCTTGCAGGCTATAGGAACAAAAAGGAAAGGCTTTGTCTGATAACAGCGGATGATTTCCTATGGGACTATCGGATGCCGGATAAAGCGTCTGCGGTCAGGGTGTACGAAATAGCGGAATAAAGAAAGATGGGGCGGAAGAAAAATACAAAAATCAGGGTTGACGGCGCTCTGATTTTTTGTTATTCTTGAACATCATAAGTCTGTAAATTTGTTCAGGTATATTCTTAATAACAACATATCTTATAGCAAAATATAGTTATCACACATATTCAAACTTTGTATCCCAAATACAGTTGCAATAAAAAGAAAAAAAAGCTACAATAAAGGAGAAGCATATGAAGAAACAGTTAAAAGATTTAACGCTTTTGAGTAAATTTTTATTTGATCAGACCATGGAACTGCCGGAAGCGCATGAGGCAGTTTTGCAGATTGTTTTGGGGAATGACGCCGTCAGACTGTTAGGACCGGTGCAGACAGAAAAGGAGTTTAGAACTGTACCATGGCTTCGCTCTATTCGTTTGGATGTGTTTTCGTTGGACGAGGAAGGGACTGTATATGATACGGAAATGCAGGGAGAATACAGGAGTGACCTGATGAAGCGAAGCCGCTATTATCAAGGGTTGATTGATTCTTCCCTGTTGGAGTCGGGAAGTGTAAATTTCAATCATCTGAATGATACCTGTATTATCATGATTACCCCGTTTGATCTGTTTGGAAAGGGGAAGTACCGATATACTTTTCGTACATATTGCGCAGAAGACAGAGATATTCTGTTGAAAGACGGGGCAGTACGTTTGTTCTTAAATACAAAGGGAAAGAATGATAAAGAGGTTGGCAGGGAGCTGGTTGATTTTCTGCATTATGTGGAATGTACAGACGGAGAGTTTGCTGAAAAAACCGGCAGCGCCCGCATCAAAAGAATTCATGAATGTGTCAGCAGGATAAAAGCCAGTGAAGAGATGGGAGTAAAGTATATGCAGACATGGGAAGAAAAGGTAATAGAGAGAGAACAGGGCAGAGCGGAAGGTTTGGAACAAGGAATGCAGGCATTAATTGAAACCTGCAGGGAATTAGGCGCCGACAGGGAGGAGACGGTTTTGAAGGTAGAAAAGAAATTTGGCATATTGGAGGCGGAAGCAAGGCAGGCAGTCTGCCGGTATTGGGAGCAGGCATAGGGAAATAAGGAGAGAATGTTCTAATGAAAAAAATAAAATGGGTTTTACTGCTGCCGGTTATGCTGCTGCTGTGCGGCTGTCAGAAAGACGGCGATGAGAAGAAAATAGTGACTCTTGATATAGGGGAGCCTTCCCCTCAAATGCAGGCGGCAATTGACCGGTTTAATGCAGGTAATGATACCTATTGCGTAGAAGTGGTTGACAATACAGGCGTTACGGATGTTATTTCTGTTCGTGCCGTAAAGCTGACGGCAGGCGACGGACCGGATATTTTTGTTGCGGGTGCAGATACCCATTTTCAGGAATATGTGGAGAAAGGCGTTTTAGAGGACTTAAAGCCTTACATAGAAGCGGACTTAAAGGAAGAGGAATATCTGACGGAGCTGCTCTATGCATATGAGAGGGATGGCAAAGTATACGCCATTGAGACAGAGTTTCAAATCATAGGGATGATAGGGGCGAAAGAGATATTTGGTGATATGGAGGGGTGGACGCCGCAGGAGGCGATTGCCATGATGGAAGCACATCCGAATCAAATTAGAATATTTACAGGGATGCACTCAGAAATTATGTAAAACTGCCGATATATATAAAGAAATGCCGGTGAAAGCGTTTCTCGGCAAAGCCTGCAGCAGGCTGTCAATAAAAGGAGGGAACCGTCATGAAGGTACAGAAGGAACTGTCAATTTATATGGGGGATAGCACGCGCGCCATGCGCAGGCAGGAGCTGGAAGCGCAGCAATCAGGTAAAGAAAAAAAGAAAAGTGTGTTTGCCGGAGATTTAAACGGCACACAAGATAATATTCTGCTGAAAAAGCAGCAGGCGAGAAAACAGGCGCTTAAGGTAGTGGCTGACACGTGGAGCGGTGACAAAAAAATAGACAACGATTTAGAAGAGAGAAACGAAAAGATAAAGAGTCTTCACGATGAAGTGAGAAACGCCAAGAAGGAATTAAGTGAAATTGCAGAGCAGCAGGAGGATATGAGAAAGCGTTACGGCGTTGATGCGGACAGCGAAGAGCAGAAGGACTTGGAGCTTCTTTTAAAGAGTCGTGAAGCGAAGAGGAACCCTGAGATTTCCCTGACAGAGGAGGAGCAGGAGCGCCTTAAAGAAATAGAAGGACAGGAGCGGACGGAATATCAGAACCGTGCACTGGAGATGGATTCCTTCGGAGATTATCATCGTGGTGTTATATCGGAAGCAGAAAAACAGATTGAGGCGGAAAACAGAATCATCCGGGATATTAAGCTGGAACGTCTCAAGAAAGACCCTATGCTGAATGCGCAGAAGCAGGCGGACGCGATTGAAGAGGCCTCAGGTGAAGAAATTCTGAATATGCTGGTAGAGGAAGGTAAGGAGCATATTGACGAGGAGCAGGAAGAAAAGAAGGAGCAGGCAGCGGAGGCCAAGGAAAAGAAAGAAGAGCAGGAGGAGCTTCTGGCAAAGCGCAAGGACGAGAGGAAGGAAGCCGAGAAACGTGCCGAAGAGCTGGCGGAGAGCATGCCTGTAGAGGAGCTTTTAGGGTTGGATAAGACACAGGATGAGATTCAGAAGGAAATACAGAATATTGTGGATAAAATGAAGCTGATTGCAGAAGATATTAAGGGTGCAGCAGTAGATACCACGTTGTAAAGAATAAAAAATAGTAGTAAAATGAAACGGAGCGGTTTGTCTACGAAAAGCCGTTCCGTTTGTGTATATTTTGACAATTATAGTTTGGGCGTGGAAAAAGCAAAACGAGAAAGGCGATTTGCATGAAGGATGAAAAAAGAAAAAATCCGGCGATCTGGTATAAGCTGGATTTGTCGGCGATTGTATATCCGACTCTGCAGCGGAAGGACTTTTCTTCTGTGTACCGTCTTTCGGTGGTGTTGAAGGAGCCGGTAAAGCCAGAGGTGCTGCAGGAGGCGCTTAATAGGACGCTTCCGCGCTTCCCCACTTATAAGGCAGCCATCAGAAAAGGGCTGTTCTGGCGGTATCTGGAGCCAAATAACAGGCCGGGACCGTTTGTACAGCCGGATATCAAAAACCCTTGCATGCCAATGCCGTTTAAGGCAAACAACCGCTATCTGATACGTGTCTATTATTATGGCTGCCGGATTGCACTTGAAGCGCATCACAGCCTTGGAGACGGAACAGGAGGTATGTGCGTGCTGCAGACTTTGACGGCGGAATATCTGCGTCTGCTGGGAAGGAAAATTGAAAACGGCGGATTTGTGCTGGATATTGAAGAAAAACCGGAGGCGGAGGAGCTGGAGGATGCCTACATGAAATATGCCAACTCCAAGGTATGTCCGCCGAGGCCCGGGGAGAAAACCTACCGCGTGCGCGGGACGGCAGAGCCATTTTATACGCTGAACATTATAGACGGTATCATGTCTTCCTCTCAGGTTGCACAGACAGCGAAGCAGTACGATGCGACGGTTACGGAATACTTGAATGCGGTGCTTTTATATGCGCTTATGCAAAAGCAGGAAAAAGATTTCCATTTGAAGCTGAGACCGGTAAAAATAGCTATGCCGGTCAATTTGCGGCGTTTTTTTCCGAGTAAAACCTTACGTAATTTTATCACTATGATTTACCCGGGGATTGACCCGAGGCTGGGTGAATATACCTTTGCGGAAATAGTGGCACATGTGCGTGGTTATATGCGGTATTATATTAACGAAAAATTTTTGCGCGGCGATATCACAACGAATGCTTCCACACAGAGAAATCCATTTATCCGCGTGGTGCCGCTTTTTATCAAGGATTTTGTGGTGCGCACCTTTTATACCAAGGTACAGGACAAGAATTCTTCGGCCGGACTTACCAATATGGGAAGGCTTGTGGTGCCGGAGAGTATGAAGCCCTATATCGAGAGGTTTGATATCTATATGGGACAGCCCTTTTCGCGACGGACCAACTGTGCCATTATCAGCTTTGAGGATATTCTCACAGTCAATTTTGCAAGCAGCATTATAGAAGCAGACGTGGAGCGTTATTTTTTCAGAAAGCTGGTACAGGACGGAATTCATGTAAAAATAGAGAGCAACAGGGAATATTAAGGAAGCAGCCGCTTTTGCGGCAGAATGTGAGGCAATATGTCATATTGTGTAAACTGTGGCGTAGAGCTGGATAAAAGCCTGCAGGCATGTCCGCTCTGCAATACGCCGGTTATCAATCCGCGAGAGTTGGAGGAGAAAATGGAAAAGTCCTCATTTCCGAAGGAAAAGGGGCAGGTGGAAACAGTAAAGAGAAAGGATTTGGGGCTTCTTCTTTCCGTGGTGCTGATTGCGGCGGGAGTTACCTGCGGTTTTCTAAACCTGTTTGTCTTTACAGGGAG
>CAMWUP010000172.1 GCA_947177465.1 uncultured Lachnospiraceae bacterium | reverse complement strand
TCCTTATAGCGCTGCAGAATCTCCTGCACGCCGCGGGCTGTCTGATAATGCTCCTCGCCTACGATTCTGGGGTCCAGAATACGGGAGGTGGACTCAAGCGGGTCTACCGCCGGATAAATACCAAGCTCCACGATAGAACGGGAAAGCACCGTTGTCGCGTCCAAATGCGCAAAGGTTGTCGCAGGCGCCGGGTCCGTCAAGTCGTCCGCAGGCACATATACTGCCTGTACGGAGGTAATGGAACCGTTCTTTGTAGAAGTAATACGCTCCTGCAAAGCGCCCATTTCCGTCTGCAGCGTGGGCTGATAACCAACCGCAGAAGGCATACGTCCCAAAAGCGCGGACACCTCTGAACCTGCCTGCGTGAAACGGAAAATATTGTCGATGAATAAGAGCACATCCTTGCCGCCCTTATCTCTGAAATACTCCGCCATGGTAAGTCCTGTCAGACCTACACGCATACGCGCTCCGGGCGGCTCGTTCATCTGTCCGAACACCATCGTCGTTTTATCGATAACGCCCGACTCCGTCATTTCATGATACAAATCGTTTCCTTCACGGGTACGCTCGCCTACGCCGGTAAATACGGAATAGCCGCCGTGCTCCGTTGCAATATTTCGAATCAGCTCCTGAATCAGTACCGTCTTGCCAACGCCTGCACCGCCGAAGAGACCGATTTTACCACCCTTCTGATAAGGGCACAGCAAATCCACGACCTTGATACCGGTCTCCAAAAGCTCCGTCTGTGTAGACTGCTCTGAAAACTCAGGCGCCGGTCTGTGTATCGGCTCATAGGATACCTCTGTCGGTTCCGGCTTGTTGTCAATCGGCATACCCAGCACATTGAACATACGTCCCAATGTATTTTCGCCCACGGGCACGGTAATCGGGGCTCCGGTTGCATCTGCCTCCATGCCGCGTACCAGTCCGTCCGTAGTGCCCATAGCAATACATCTCACCGTATCATCGCCCAGATGCTGCGCCACTTCGACAGTGAGGCTGCCTCCGTCCTTTAACGGTATGATGATTGCTTCGTTTATCTGGGGAAGCTTTCCTTCATCGAAGCGGATATCCAGAACCGCTCCGATTATCTGAGTAATTCTTCCTTTATTTACTCCTGCCATCTCGTTGTCCTTTCTTTCCTGTTCTGACCTTAGTGCGCTGCGTAAAAACATTCAGCCATCGCTTATGAAATTGCGCCCGCACCTGCAATGATTTCCGTCAGCTCCTGTGTAACGGAGCCCTGACGCGCCCTGTTGTACATAAGGGTCAGGTCCTCTATCATCTCCTCCGCATTGCTCGTCGCAGAGTCCATTGCCTGCATTCTGGCGCCGTTCTCACTCGCAACAGCTTCCACAAGACCGCCATAAATCAGGCTGGTAACATACTTCGGAATAATCAGGTTCAGGGCGTCCTCGTCGTCCATTTCAAAATTCATGGGAGCTCTCCGCCCTTCGCCATCCTCCGCTGCCGCCTGCACGCCAAGCGTCTCCGCTACCGTCACAGCGTCCTCCGCCGATTGTTCTGAAATCTCCACCGGCAGAAGCTTTAACAACGTCGGAATATGGCTGACTGTATTTTTAAAATGGGTGTACGCCAGATATATTTCACTGATTTCTCCCTTTGCAAATGCCTCCAGCAGCTTTTTTGACAGGCACATCGCATCGGCATACGCCGGCTCTTCCATAATCTCGGAAGCATCCAGTGCAATTTCATAGCCCTGTCTGGCAAGCGCATCCCTGCCCTTCTTGCCCGCTGCGTAAATCACAACGTCTTCTTTAGAAAAACCGCTGCCTGTCACCAGTCTGACGATATTGGAATTGTAGCCTCCGGCAAGCCCTCTGTTAGAGGTTATGACGATAATCGCCTTTTTGCCCGATGAGCCGCCATCCAGATACGGATGCTTCATGCCCATGGTTCTTGCCAGTATGGAGGTAACTGTTTCATACATACAGGAGAAGTACGAGTTTGACTTTTCTGCATTCTGCCTTGCCCTCTGCAGCTTTACCGTAGACACCAGCTTCATCGCCTTGGTAATCTGCTGGGTGCTCTGTATGCTGCCTTTACGTCGCTTTATATCTCGCATGGATGCCATAATCGCTCACCACTCCTATCCTACTTCGCAAACTCCGCCTTAAACTCCGAGATTGCTTTTTTCAACGTTTCCTCCGTTGCCTCGGAAATCACCTTTTCATCTGCGATTGCCTTCGGAACCTCCGGATATTTGGTATCCAGATGTTCAAAAAACTCCTTCTCAAATCTGGTGATATCTTCAACAGGCACATCGAGCAGATACTTATTGGTAGCCGCATAGATGATAATAACCTGATACTGTACCGGCATGGGATTATACTGAGGCTGCTTTAAGATTTCTTTAATCCTCTCGCCCTGTGCCAGCTTTTCCTTGGTATCGTCATCAAGCTCAGAACCAAACTGAGAGAATGCGGCAAGCTCGCGGTACTGTGCCAGCTCTACACGGATAGGCGCAGCAATCTTTTTCATTGCTTTAATCTGTGCCGCACCACCTACACGGGAAACCGAAAGTCCCGCATTAATAGCAGGTCTGAAACCGGCGTTAAACATTTCCGTCTCCAGATAAATCTGTCCGTCTGTAATGGAAATAACATTGGTAGGAATATATGCGGAAACGTCGCCCGCCTGCGTCTCAATAATGGGAAGCGCAGTCAGGGAACCACCGCCGTATTCTTCACTCATCCTCGCCGCACGCTCTAACAGTCTGGAATGAAGATAGAATACGTCGCCGGGATATGCCTCACGTCCGGGGGGTCTCTTCAGCAGCAGGGAAAGTGTTCTGTATGCCGCCGCATGCTTGCTAAGGTCGTCATAGACAACCAGCACGTCTTCCCCGTTTTCCATCCACTCTTCACCGATGGCACAGCCCGAATAAGGCGCAATGTACTGTAAGGGAGCCAATTCACTCGCTGTAGCAGCCACTACTGTGGTGTAGCTCATCGCACCGTACTCTTCCAATGTCTTTACAATCGTGGCAACCGTAGACGCCTTCTGTCCGATTGCGACATAGATGCATCGTACGCCCTGCCCCTTCTGGTTAATAATCGTGTCAATAGCAATGGCGGTCTTACCCGTCTGCCTGTCACCGATAATCAACTCACGCTGCCCTCTTCCGATAGGCACCATGGAGTCAATCGCTTTAATACCTGTCTGCAGCGGCGTATCCACTGATTTTCTTGTGATAACGCCGGATGCAACTCTTTCTATTTTCCGATATTTACTCGTCTGCAGCGGTCCCTTGCCGTCAATGGGCTGACCCAGCGCATTGACAACACGCCCGAGCAGCGCGTCGCCTACCGGCACCTCTACCACTCTGCCGGTGGTCTTTACAACGTCGCCCTCATTTATGCTTCTCTGGCTGCCCAGGAGCACCGCGCCTACATTATCCTCCTCAAGGTTCAGCACCATGCCGTATACTTCGCCCGGAAATTCCAACAGCTCACCCTGCATAGCGTTTTCCAGTCCATGTACGCGGGCAATACCGTCCGCCACCTGAATGACCGTACCCACTTCGGATACTTCCATGTCGGCTGCGTACCTTTTTATCTGATCCTTGATTACGGAACTTATTTCTTCTGGTCTCAAATTCATGGTTCCGTTCGCACCTTTCTTTTATCGTCTGCATCACTGCAGCTTAATCTGATATAACTGTCTGCTTAAACTTTCCAGCTTTGTCCTGATGCTGCTGTCCACAACCCTGTCGCCGATACGGATAATCATACCGCCAATCAAGGATTCGTCCACTTCAAAATGCATCTCAAAGGATTGGTAATCCGTCGTCTCCAACAGCCGTTTTTCCACCTTGCTGCGCAAATCGGCAGAAAGCGGAACAGCCGTCGTTACACAGGCGGTTCCGATACGTTCCCTCTCGCGGACTCTCTCCAGAAAATAATCCAGTACAAGGGGAAGCTGTCCGTAATGCTCCTTCTTTAACAAAAGCAGCATAAGACCCGTAAGCTCTTTACTGACGCGTCCGCCCCATACATTTTCAAGCACTTCTTCCTTTTCATTTTCCGGGATTCCCGGATGCTGCATCAGCTTTGCAAGCTCCGAATTTTCTGCGAGCACCTGCTTTACTGCCTGAACCTCTTCCATAAGGCTGTCGGTTCTCTTTTCTTCTACAGCCAGTTCAAACAGAGCCTCGCCGTATACTTTTTCAATCAGCTTAGCCATGTGCTCTCACCCATCTCTTTCAAAGTCTCGTCAACCAGACTTTCCTGCACGGACACATCGATTGCCCCCGACACGACCTTGCCGGCCATCAGAGATGCAACCGCTATCATTTCCTTCTTCACGTCGTCAGCCGCCTTCTTCTTCTCCAGCTCTGCTTCCATACGTGCTCTTTCCATAATGCGTGCCGCCTCTGCCTTAGCGTCGCCGATAATCCGGTTTTCACTTATAATCGCTTTTTTGCGGGCTTCAGCCATGATTTCGTCCGCTTCCTTTTGAATATCGCGAAGTCTGCCCTCGTACTCTTCCTTCATGGCTTTTGCTTCTTCCATATCCTGTGCAGCCTGTGCAAGCTCGCCCTTTATCTTTTCCGTACGTCCGCGCAGCATCTTTCTGGCGGGGTTAAACAGAAAATAGGATAATGCAAAAAACAGGAATAATACTGCTATCATGGACAAGACGGAATCCGCAAACAACTGCCAGTCCAGATTAAACAGCCTTGTCATGGTTTCTCCGGATGTCAATAATATCTTCACCCCTCAGGTCTCCTTTCTCTCTTTTTCATATGCATGTCAGGGCAGATGCACCTGCATGCAGCCGTACCTGTAAAGGAAACGCCTTACGGTAATAAAGGTTTTACGAACATCAGAATCAGCGCGGTAACCAGACCGTACAAACCTGTTGTCTCTGCAACTGCCTGACCCAAAAGCATGGTAGACGTGATATCGGACTTAGCGCCCGGGTTACGTCCTACTGCTGCAGCCGCATGACCTGCTGCAATACCCTGTCCTACACCAGGTCCAATACCTGCGATAAGTGCAAGTCCTGCACCGATTGCGGAACATCCTCTGATAAAATTCTCGTTAAATTCCATGATAATTTCCTCCTAAAATATGTTTTATGGATAAATTTAAAAATAAATAACAACTGAAACTAACTTTTTGCCGTCAGCTATGCTTCCGACTCACCGATTCCGTTCGCTATGTATGTCATGGTCAGCATACAGAATACATATGTCTGGATTGCTCCCGAAAAAATATCGAGATAGACATGCAGAAATGCCGGCCAGACAAGTGCAAGCTTTCCAATCAGTCCATATACCAGCGCCATCATAACCACACCGGACAGTACGTTTGCAAACAAACGCAGGGACAAAGAAATAGGTACCGCAATGTCGCTTATCAGGTTGATTGGCAGCCAGATTGGAAGCCACGGCGGAAGCGGCGAACACTTATCCTTCCAAATGTCCTTCAGCTTATTGTGCTTAAAGTTATTGAAATTAATCAGCACAAAAGTCATAATTCCTAACGGCAGCGTCACTCCGTAATCGTCGGT
>CAMWUP010000171.1 GCA_947177465.1 uncultured Lachnospiraceae bacterium | reverse complement strand
CTGTATGACAATCCCTAGTACAGGTTTAAGGAGGCGTTTGGTCTGGCAAAGAACCGGCATAAGGAGCATTATGCCTTAAATGGCGTCAGCATGGAAATCATGCAGGGAGAAACTGTGGGCATCATCGGGACGAATGGCTCCGGTAAGTCCACCATTTTAAAGATTATTACGGGAGTCCTCAACCAGACGGAAGGGGAAGTGACGGTAAACGGACGGATTTCTGCCCTGCTTGAGCTGGGCGCCGGTTTCAATATGGAATATAACGGAATTGAAAATGTATATTTAAATGGCACCATGATGGGCTTTTCGGAGAAGGAAATTGATGAGAAGCTGCCGGAAATCCTAAAGTTTGCGGATATCGGGGACTATGTATATCAGCCGGTCAAGACCTATTCCAGCGGTATGTTTGTCAGACTTGCCTTTGCCGTGGCAATCAATATCGAGCCGGAGATTCTAATCGTGGATGAGGCGCTGTCGGTGGGTGACGTGTTTTTTCAGGCAAAATGCTATCAGAAATTTGAGGAGTTTAAAAAGCTGGGCAAGACCATTGTGTTTGTCAGCCATGATTTAAGCAGCATCAGCAAGTACTGCGACAGGGTGTATCTGCTCAATCAGGGGAATCTTTTGGGGAATGGCAGTCCCAAGGAGATGATAGATGCCTTTAAGCGTGTGCTGGTAGGACAGTACGAGCTTCCTGATGAGACGGAAGAACATGATATTGCCCTGCCGGAGGCAAATGTCAATCCTGAGCTTTTGGAGTATGGTACAAAACAGGCGGAAATGACGGAATTTTATATCACGGACGAGAAAAATATCAGGACAACTGCCGTTATAAAGGGCTCTGAATTTACCATTCATGTAAAAGTAAAGTTTCATGAGAGAATCGTAGCGCCCATCTTTGCTTTTTCCTTCAAAAATGTAAAAGGAACTGAAATTACGGGTACCAACAGTATGATAGAAAAGGCGTTTTTAGAGCCTGTGCGTGAGGGAAGCGTAAAGGAAGTAACCTTCACGCAGAAGATGAGCCTGCAGGGAGGGGAATACCTTTTATCGCTCGGCGTAACCGGTTATGCCGGCAGTGATTTTCAGGTATACCACCGTCTCTACGACGTGCTGAATATCACGGTGATATCGGATAAGGATACCGTGGGCTTCTATGATATGAATTCCAAAGTTACTGTCCGTGAGGCTGTTGACAGTGAAGCGCGTATTATACCGTATCGGCAGGAGGCGTAGTGTGAAAAATACTTCTAAGGCAGCAAAAGACAGCGTTTTTCATTCCTATTTGTGCCGCCGACCGAAGGCGGCGGAATGGAGATTATTATGACAATAGAACATATCAGGCAGGTTGTTATGGGATTGATTGATAAATATCATATTTCGAGAGTGACTTTGTTTGGTTCAAGAGCCGGCGAAAATTACAGAGAAGACAGTGATGTCGATTTGATTATGGAATTTTCTCGTCAGATTTCCTTGATAACGTTAGCTTCCATAACAAATGAACTGGAAGAGCTTCTTCAACTGAAAGTTGACGTGATTCACGGACCAATTCGAGATGATGATATCCTTGAAATCAAGAATGAGGTAGTGTTGTATGCAGCGTAGGGATGAAATTACCATACAAAAAATAATATCTGAGATGGAAGTTGGTATTGACATGCTGGGAAACACATCCTTGGAAAAATTTTTGCACAATGAAATGTTAAAGCGAGCGCTAAGTATGACTTCAATAAATGTTGGCGAGCTGGTTAAAGTCGTATCTGATGAAGTGCGGAATAAATACAAGAATTTTCCTTGGAAGGCTGTTGCTGGTATGCGTGATATTACTGCACACAGGTATCAGACATTGCGTATGGAAGATGTCTTTTTCACAGTACATGATGAATATCCTGTACTGATTACAAGCCTGCGGGAAATATTAGAAGAAAATCGGTAATAGTGAAGCGGAATAAAATCAGGAAAGGAGACCGTTATGACAGAGCAGATTGGAAAAGTAACCTTGAATCTGAGCCATTATGGAGGCGAGGACTTGTATTCTGACGGCAAGGTAGAGGACGAACTGCTGGAGATTGTGCAGAGCTGCGCAGAGACGGAGTATCAGAGGGTGATAGAAGAACGCGCAAGCTGGCCGGTGCTCTATCATCTTTCTCCGCTCCGTGAAAATATTGTGGACTGGATTCCCATGAAGGCAGACGCGAAGGTGCTGGAGATAGGAAGCGGCTGCGGCGCCATCACGGGCGCTTTGTCCCGTAAGGCAGGAGAAGTGGTCTGCGTGGACTTGTCGAAGAAGCGCAGTATGATAAATGCGCACAGGCACAGCGCATGTGAAAACGTGACGATTCATGTAGGCAATTTCAAGGATATCGAGCCGGATTTGCCGGCTGATTTCGACTATATTTTTTTGATTGGGGTTTTTGAGTATGGGCAAAGCTACATGGGGAAGGAGAAACCCTTTGAGGAGTTTCTTTCCATTGTATTAAAGCACTTAAAAAAGGGCGGCAGAGCGGTGATTGCCATAGAAAATAAATACGGGCTGAAATATTTCGCGGGCTGTAAAGAGGACCATCTGGGTACTTGGTTTTCGGGCATAGAAAACTATGCGGACGGCGGCGTCGTCAGAACCTTTTCGCGTAATGGGCTGGAAAAGATTTTTGCCGCCTGCGGCGTAAAGAAGTACCATTTTTATTACCCCTATCCCGATTACAAGTTTATGACTACCTTATACTCGGATACGTATCTGCCCGGACGGGGCGAGCTTTCCAACAATATGCGTTATTTTGACAGGGACAGGCTGCTTTTGTTTGATGAGCGTTATGCTTTTGACGGCATTGTGGAGGACGGGCTTTTTTCTGTGTTTTCCAATTCCTATGAGGTTATTATCGGAGACGATTTTGAGGTAAAATATACCAGATATTCCAATGACAGGGCGCCGGAATACCGGATACGGACGGAAATCCGCAGAGATAAGAAGGGAAGTGCGACAGTCAGAAAATACCCGCTGTGTGAAGAGGCAAAGGAGCATATCCGCGAGATGCCGGTCGCTTACCAAAATCTGTTAGAGCGCTATAAGGGCGGAAATCTGGAAATCAATAAATGCGAGCTTTGCGAGGAAGACGGGAAAATATGGGATTCCTTTGAATTTTTAGAGGGCAGGCTTTTAGCGGAGCTTTTGGACGAATGCCTAAAAAAGGATGATATCGAGGGCTTTCATGCCTTGTTTAAACAATACGTGGAGCGGACGGGGTATCATCAGGAGTTTCCCGTTGCAGACTTTGATTTGACCTTTGGCAATATTGTGGTGCGGGGGGATACATGGAGCGTTATCGACTACGAGTGGACCTTCGGGAAAGCCATGGATGTGAAGGAACTGGCTTTTCGCGCCGTCTACTGCTATTTGCTTGAGGACAAGAAACGGGATAAGCTCAATCTGGGCAGAATATTGGAGGAACTGGGGATTACGGAGACGGAGGCGGATTATTACAGGGAGCAGGAAAAAGAGTTTCAGGGGTTTGTGACAGGAAAAAATAAAGCAATGTCAGAAATTCTCGGTCTTCTAAAGCGCAGGGCGATACAGCCTGTAAGCGTCCCTGACAGAGTACAGATTTATGAGGATAAGGGCAGCGGCTTTTCGGAGGAGGAATCTTATTTTGTATACGAACTGTATCCCAATGACAGGGAGGTTGATTTGGAGCTGAAGGTGGGCGGTGATGTGGAAACCTTCCGAATCGACCCGTCCATGGAGCCTTGTGTGGTCCGAATCGATGCGCTGACATTTAACGGGAAAGAGGTGCCCGTTAAGAATAAAAAGACTTTCTATACCAACGGGAAGCTGCTGAAGCAGACGCAGGATTTTGTTTTTCCAGCGGCAGACCCCAATCTTTATGTAAAGACTGCGGCTTTGGACAGGCGGGAGGAAAACATGCTTCATATTAAAATGCAGGTGGCAAAGCTGCCCGCAGACGTTGCAGAGGATATTGCGGCGGCAGCCAAAAAACTGATTTGACAGGAGGGGCTCTTTTGGAATTAAAAAAAGCTGTCAGACAACAGCTTGAAAAGCTGTTTGACATGAGATACAGAAGAAAACGAAAGCGCTATATACAGGATTACGGCGCATGGGTGAAGGAGCTGGAACAGGTCGTTGAAAAAGACGGCCTGCAGGATACAGCGCAGGAAAAAGAAGGGAAAGGCAAGGCAGCACAGACGTCCCCCGAGGTGGTGCTGCTTGCTTTTGCGGGCGGGTGCTGGAGTAAGGATGCACAAGTGCGCATGAACCGCTTTTTTGCTGAAAATCCCGAGGTTCTGCTCGCCTACGGGGATGAGGATATAATAGTAAAAAAGAATGTTTTTTCTACTCCGTGGCTCAAGCCCTGCTGGTCGCCGGATTCTTACCTGTGCAGGGATTATCTGGGAAGTGCGGTGGCAGTGCGCAGAAGCCTTTTTGAACAGCTTACGGAAGAAGAATGTCAGGATGAGGGCTTATGTCACGACAGGCTGGCAGAGCTTGCGGGCGGCTTTCAGAAAGGCTGCCGGACAATAGCCCATGTAAACGGTATCTTTTACCATCGTCTGGAAAAGTGGCGTCTGCCGGATGAGAGAAGGAGCGAAAAGCAGATACCGCCGCAGGAAGCGGCCGGTTTGGTTTCCGTTATCATCCCTTCCAAGGATAATGTGTCGGTGTTAAAGCAGTGTCTGGAAACCCTGTGCCGCACGGTAAAAGAAACTGTTTACGAAATCATTGTGGTGGACAATGGAAGCAGTGTGCAGAGCAGGGAAGCAGTCGGCAGAGAAATTGACAGGTTAAACCGTGAAGCGGCATACAGGGAGCATTTGCAGAGAGCAGTTTACCTGTATAAGCCCATGGAGTTTAATTTTTCCCGCATGTGCAATCTGGGAGCGGAAGAGGCGAAGGGAAACCTGCTTTTGTTTTTAAATGACGATATTGAGGCGGTGGAGGCCGGATGGCTGGAGGCTATGGTACAAAAGGCGATGCAGCCGTGGGCGGGCGCCGTGGGATATAAGCTGCTTTATCCTGATTCAGAGCGGATTCAGCATGCAGGCGTCACCAATATTGCGCTGGGACCCACGCATAAATTACAGTGCTTAAAGGACAGCGTCTGCCACTATGATGGAAGAAACAGGGGCGTCTGGAATATGATTGGCGTAACGGGCGCATGTCTGCTGCTTCGTCGTGCGGTCTTTGAAGAAGCAGGCGGTTTTTGTGAAAAGCTGAAGGTGGCTTTTAATGATGTGGATTTATGCTTTACCTTGTATGAGCTGGGCTATCAGAACATTGTCATAAACAACGGTTTTCTGCTGCATCATGAGTCCTTGAGCCGCGGTGTGGATGAAACCGAAGAAAAAGTAAAGCGTCTGATGGGCGAGCGTGACTTGCTGTATAAGCGTCATCCGAAATTAGAGGGCAGAGACCCGTATTACCACGAATGGCTGAACGGAAGCGTGTTGGATACGGCAGTCAAACCGGCATATGAGGAGGGAATTTTATTTGATGACGTCAGGGAATATGACACGGCGATAAATATGCCGACGGCGCGCTTGGACG
>CAMWUP010000170.1 GCA_947177465.1 uncultured Lachnospiraceae bacterium | reverse complement strand
TATGGTAAGCAGAAGGTATCCCAGTATGTAGCGCAGGTAGCAAAGGAAAACGGTGCAAAGCTTTCTGTAAAGCGTTTCGTTCGTTTTGAGACCGGCGAGGGCATCGAGAAGAAGGAAGAGAACTTCGCAGAGGAAGTTGCAAAGCAGATGAATGCATAAGTGAACTTTGCGGCGAACTTTTAAGAATGAGAACCCTTGTAAATGGTGTGTATATGCCATTTGCAGGGGTTTTTGGATTTATGTAATACTTACTTAATATAGAAAAATGCTGATTAAAAGTTATTTCACAGTTTAATGAATATTAATCTGAAATAGGTGATATAATTGCATTAGCTTATGAAGTAATAGGTTGAATTTAACCTAGAAATTGAATATAATAAAACTGTTGGGAGGTGTGAACGGTGACAATAAATACAAATACAATGGTTTCCATTACGGAAGCAAACCAGAATTTTTCAAAAGTGGCAAGATTAGTGGATGAACATGGAACGGCCGTTATTCTAAAAAATAACGTGCCAAGATATCTTGTTATAGATTTTAGTAAGGCAGATAATGATGCTATAGCCTTGGATGAAGATGTTCTGAATATATCAAAAAGATTGATTGAGAAGAATAAAGAATCATATGAGGTGCTTGCTAAATGATTAGGCTGACAGAGGAACAAATTCTATTACTTCATACTCAATTAATAGAGGCTACTGGAGGAAGTGATGGAATTAGGGATGTGGGTATGCTTGAATCCGCATTAGAAAGTCCATTCCAATCCTATGGAGGAGAAGAATTATATCCAAGCATACAGGCAAAGGCAGCAAGACTTTGTTATGGACTGGTTAAAAATCATGCAATGATAGATGGCAATAAAAGAATAGGGTGTCATGCTATGTTAGTTTTTTTGGCATTAAATGGTTATGAGATTGAATATACGCAGAAAGAGTTATCAGATTTAATATTAGATGTAGCGGCGGACAGAAAAAAGTATGAAGATATTTTACAATGGTTATTGGCGCATCAGATGTAAAGCAAACGATTTGTAAATTTTCTAGATAAAAGTTACAAATATTAAAGTAAATGGGGCAGTAATTATGTTTCACAAAATTTATAGTTAGGAGAGGAAGGGCTTCGGAGCAATCTGAGGCTCTTTTTCTTTTAAAATAGTTGACATTTTTTGCTAACTGCTATATACTTTGATAGGCAAAAAGTTTGATATTCAAAGTATTTGATAATCAAACCTTTTGCCGGTCAAAAGAAATAGGACGAGGGAAAAGAGGCCGTTTATGCGGCGGAATGAGAGGAAATATGAAAACCAGAATCACAGAGCTTTTGGAAATTGAATATCCCATCCTGCAGGGCGGGATGGCATGGGTGGCAGAGCACAGTCTTGCGGCCGCCGTATCAGAGGCAGGGGGGCTTGGCATTATCGGGGCTGCCAGCGCGCCGGCGGAGATTGTGCGGGAAGAAATCAGAAAAGCAAGGGAGCTTACGAAAAAACCAATCGGCGTCAATATTATGCTGATGAACCCCAATGCGCCTGAGGTGGCAAAGGTAGTGTTGGAGGAGGGCATAAAGGTGGTGACGACCGGCGCCGGCAATCCGGCAAAGTTTATGGACGCCTTTAAAGAAGGCGGCGTCAAGGTGATTCCGGTGGTAGCGAGCGTCGCCATGGCGAAAATGATGGAGCGCTGCGGCGCATCTGCGGTAGTGGCAGAAGGCACGGAATCCGGCGGGCATATTGGTTCGTCTACTACCATGTGTCTGGTTCCGCAGGTAGTGGATGCGGTACAGATTCCTGTGATTGCAGCAGGCGGCATCGGCGATGGCAGAGGATTTGCGGCAGCACGTATGCTGGGAGCCGAAGCGGTGCAGATGGGTACAAGGTTTATTGTGGCAAAGGAGTCCATCGTTCACGCAAATTACAAGGAAAAAGTAATCAAGGCAAAGGATATCGATTCTGAGGTTACGGGTATGAGTACAGGGCATCCGGTGCGCCAAATCCGCAATCAGATGTCAAGGGAGTATTTGCGTCTGGAAAAAGAGGGCGCAGGGCTTGAGGAGCTGGAGCAGTTGACATTAGGCTCCCTGCGCAGGGCGGTCATGGACGGCGATACCGTGAACGGTACCTTGATGGCGGGACAGATTGCAGGGCTTGTGAAAAAAGAGCAGTCCTGTAAGGAAATGATAGAAGAGATTATGCAGGAGGCGGCGCAGCTATTGCGTGCGACGGAGAAATAAATCATGCACCATAAAAGCGCGCAGAAATGAGGATGAAAATGAGCAAAATGGTATTTATGTTCCCGGGACAGGGCGCACAGTACGCAGGAATGGGAAAGGATTTTTACGAGAAGGAAAAAGCGGCGAAAGAAATCTTTGAGAAGGCAGGCTATATCACGGGACTGGACATTCCGGCGATTTGTTTTGAGGAAAATGACAAGCTTTCCGTCACAGAATATACCCAGATTGCCATGGTAACGGTAGAAATCGCCATCTTAAAGGTATTGGAAGAGCGTGGAATCCGTCCGCAGGCAGCGGCGGGCTTAAGTCTTGGCGAATACGGTGCGATAGTGGCATCAGGCGTTATGCGGGCTGATACGGCTTTGGCAATCGTGAGAAGGCGAGGCGTATATATGCAGGAGGCAGTTCCCACGGGAGGCGCTATGGCGGCTGTACTGGGGCTTTCTACAGAAGTAATAGAGGAAATATGTGAACATACAGAAGGCATTGTATCCATTGCCAACTACAACTGCCCGGGACAGATTGTGATTACCGGGGAGGCGGCTGCAGTCCAAAAGGCGGGCGAAGCGCTGCAGCAGAAAGGCGCAAAGCGGGTGGTACCCTTAAATGTCAGCGGACCGTTTCATTCCCAAATGCTTGTCGGGGCGGGAGAAAGGCTGCGGAAGGACCTTGACAGGGCGCAGCTTCTTGACTTTTCCATTCCCTATGTGGCAAACCTGACGGCAGATTACGTGCGCTCCACGGAGCCTGTCAGGGAGCTTTTGGAAAAGCAGATTTCGTCTCCTGTAAGGTGGCAGCAGTCGGTGGAAAGACTTCTGGCAGACGGATTTGATACCTTTGTGGAAATCGGACCCGGCAGAACGCTGAGCGGCTTTGTGAAAAAAATCAACAGAGAAGTCACGGTCTTAAATGTGGATAAATATGAAGACCTTGATAAATGCATGGAGGTACTTAAAAATGCCTGATAAAAAAATAGCGCTTGTTACCGGTGCCGGCAGGGGAATCGGAAGAGCGATTGCGCTGACATTGGCGCAAGAAGGTATGTTTGTCATTGTAAATTATAACGGCTCCGCGGCGAAGGCACAGGAGACGGTGGAGGAAATCAGAAAGGCAGGCGGAGAAGCGGTCAGCTTTGCATGCAATGTGGCAGATTTTAATGCCTGCGGAGAAATGATAACGGCTCTGGTGAAAGACTATGGGCATATTGATGTTTTGGTGAATAATGCCGGAATCACAAGGGATAATCTTCTGATGAAAATGTCGGAGGAGGATTTCGACAGGGTGATTGCCGTCAATCTGAAGGGCTGCTTTAACACCATAAAGCACCTGTCCAGACAGCTTTTAAAGCAGCGCAGTGGAAAAATCATCAATATTTCATCCGTCACCGGCGTAATGGGAAATGCGGGACAGGCAAATTACTGCGCATCCAAGGCGGGGGTTATCGGTCTTACCAAGAGCGCGGCAAGAGAGCTGGGGAGCCGCGGCATTACGGTAAACGCAGTAGCGCCCGGGTTCATTGAGACGGAAATGACAGAAAGCCTTCCGGATACAGTAAAGACGGCCTTGACGGAACAAATTCTGTTAAAGAGGACCGGAACGGCAAAGGAAGTGGCTGACGTAGTCGCGTTTCTGGCATCGGATGCGGCGGGCTATATCACCGGACAGGTCATATCCGTGGACGGTGGAATGGCGGTATAAAGTATAAGGAGAAGGGAGCAGAGTTTGATATGAGCAGACGAGTAGTAGTGACAGGGATGGGCGCCATTACCCCAATCGGGCTTAATGTAAAGGATTTTTTTGATGCTGTAAAAGCAGGGCGGCATGGGTTTGGCACAATCACAAGATTTGACAGCACGGATTATAAATGTCATGTAGCGGCGGAGCTGAAGGGCTTTGATGCCAAAGATTATATGGATTTTAAGGCAGCAAAGCGCATGGAAGCTTTCAGCCAGTATGCGGTAGCGGCAGCGCAGGAGGCGGTAGCGGATGCGGGGCTTTCCATGGATAAAGAAGACCCTTATCGTGCAGGCTGCTCGGTAGGTTCCGGAATCGGCAGCCTGCAGGCGATAGAAAGAGAGTATGAGAAGCTGTTAAACAAAGGTCCCTCCAAAATTACCCCGCTTTTGGTGCCCCTTATGATTTCCAATATGGCGGCAGGAAATGTGTCCATTCACTTTGGGCTTAAGGGCAAAAATATCAATGTGGTGACAGCATGTGCAACAGGCACCAATTCCATCGGGGAAGCATTTCGCAGCATCCAGTACGGTGAGGCGGATATCATGCTGGCAGGAGGAACAGAAAGCGCGGTGACGCCCCTTGGCATAGGCGGCTTCTGCGCACTGACGGCGCTTAGTACGGAGGATAATCCCGACAGGTGTTCCCTTCCCTTTGACAAAAACCGGAGCGGTTTTGTGATGGGAGAAGGTGCAGGAATTGTGGTTCTGGAAGAGCTGGAGCATGCGAAAAGACGAGGAGCACATATCTATGCTGAAGTGCTGGGCTATGGCTGTACAGGGGACGCTTATCATATCACCTCTCCGGCTGAGGATGGCAGCGGCGCGGCGCGCGCAATGGAGAATGCCATAGCAGACGGCGGGCTGGTACCGGAGGATATCACATATATCAATGCACATGGAACTGCGACCCACCACAATGATTTATTTGAAACCAGAGCCATTAAGCTGGCGTTTGGAGACCATGCGAAGAAGCTTCGCATCAACTCAACCAAATCCATGATAGGGCATCTTCTCGGCGCGGCAGGTGCAGTTGAATTTGTGACTTGTGTGAAGGAGATGGAGGAAGGCTTTATCCACAGGACGGCAGGATATGAAACGCCTGATGAAGAACTGGATTTGAATTACTGCAGAGAGGCTTACAAAGAGGATATTCCTTATGCACTCAGCAACTCGCTCGGGTTTGGCGGGCACAACGCAAGCATCCTGATTGGAAAATATCGGCAGTAGAGAAGAAAGGAACAGGTATTAAAATGTCTGTATTATCGACAAAGGAGATTATGGAAATTATACCGCACAGGCAGCCTTTTATGCTGCTTGACACGGTGGAGGAACTGACACCCGGGGTGAGGGCGGTGGCCAAAAAATGCGTTTCTTACAACGAACCGTATTTTCAGGGACATTTCCCTCAGGAGCCTGTTATGCCGGGCGTGCTGATTATAGAAGCGCTGGCACAGACAGGGGCCGTTACAATTTTGAGCCTTGCGGAAAACAAGGGCAAGACAGCCTATTTTGCAGGTATCAATGCGGCGAAGTTTAAGAAAAAGGTAGTGCCGGGGGATGTGCTGATGCTGGAGACGGAAATTGTCAGACAGAAAGGACCCATTGGCG
>CAMWUP010000169.1 GCA_947177465.1 uncultured Lachnospiraceae bacterium | reverse complement strand
CGGCAGCAGAAAAGAAATGATAAGCGACGCCGTTCCCAAAGTCAGTGCAGCTCCGGCAAGAGGAATCACAGCCAAATTTAAGAATACGGCATATACCGGCGCCTCATAGTAAAAATACAACTGTACCGGCAGTGTAAACACAGTAATGGCAAGGGACATAAAAAGGCTGTCTAAGAGAGGCGGCAGCTTCTTATCCGGTTGTATGGCGGGCTTTAACAACGCCACCGCACAGACTGCCGAAAAGGACAAAAGAAAGCCTGCATGGCACAAATACAGGGGATGAACGGCAAGCATAGACACAGCGCAGACCGCAAGCGCCGTCAGCATGTCATAGGTTCTCCCGATACATTCGGCGGCAAGCCTGCATACAAACATACCGACCGCACGCACCGCGGAAACCGGCATCCCGATCATCATACCGTACAGCACCATAATCGCGACGCCAAAAAGCGCGGCGGGTATGATGGGTATATATGCTTTTCTGAGCAGACAGTAAAGCCCCATTCCCAAAAAAGTGATGTGCAGACCGGAGACGGCAAAAATATGCATAATGCCTGCCTCCTTATACAGCGTTTTCGTCTCTGCATCCATGGCGCTTCTGTCCCCAAGCAGCATACCCTTCAGCAAGGCGGCGTCTTTCTCGGAAAAAATCTGTTCCAGACCTTTCCCTAAAAAGCTTTTGAACTGCCATAGCATTTCACGCAGCAAAGCCTTCCCGCCTCTGTTTTCCACAATTCGGGCGCGGGTGACACTGGCGGAAACTCCCATCTGTGCATAATAGCTCCTCGCATCAAACTGCCCGGGATTTCCCGCCGCCTCATACTCCTTCAGCACGCCGCGCACTGTGACAAGGCTTCCGACTGCCGGTTCTTCCCCGCCTTCCTGCAGGATACATATGAAATTGTCATAAAAAGGAATTGCTTCTTGTTGAAAGATAAGATTTTTCGGTTTTACATAGATAAGTAAGACTGGGGTTTTTTGACCACCCTTATATTCTTTTTTATACACGCGTCCAGTCAGATATACCTCCTCCCCGGACGCCTCCCCATAGGAGGCGTGTGCCGGAGGATGCAGCCACGTCCAGACTGCTGTCAAAAGGATTACCGCCAGACACGCCGCCGCTAACGGTCTCTTCATATGGTTGATACCTCACGTCATTTGGCAGCGCAGCATTCACTGCTCCGCTGTTGTAATCAAATCCAGATTCCTCTCAAACACCGTGCTCAGACTTATACTTTCCCGATACATAATATCCGTTTCGCCGTTTACCGATATCTGTACACGATTCACACTGGTCAACTCTCCCAGCGAATTGACAATCGAATAAATTGCCACCTCAGAGGATACGTTATAGGTTTGGTTTAAGAAATTTTCGTCAAAATTCACATAGCAAATCCCATCCCGCACGGAGACGCTGACGATTTTGGTGTTGGGATTAATCACGGGATACACCACATCCGCCACATCTGCCCCCGGTCCTGACAAAAGCTGCTCCACCACCAGCCTTTCCAGTGAAATATTGGTATTGTACGCCATGGTTCTGTTGGTGGCAATCAGCGCTGTGCCGTCCTCATTGGCAAAATACAGCCGAAGCCGCACCTTATCATATGCGTTAATCTCATTTCCCGCATTGTCTATAAACTGCTCCGCAGACATCAGCCCCACCACATTTCCCAGACTGTCATGAAGCTGTCCGCCCTCCACGGTAATCGCCACATACTTTATGCCTTCTACCTGAGACATCGTCCTGACTAACGCCGCCCGCACCAAAATCTCCGTCGTCGCGTTTAAACCGCGGTATTCTTCACTGACGTCCAGATACAGCTTTTCTCCGTCAATATATGCGGAAAGCAGGGTAAATCCCATCTGCAGGGGCGCCTTATACTCCAGCTTCGGCGGCATTGTGCCAAGCTGTTCCAGCAGCTCCGCGAGCTGTCCCTCTGCATCCTCGGCAGTCATCTCATGCTCATGCATCTCCACACTCGTCTCTGAATTGTTAATATAATATACCTTTAGCATCCTGCTTCTGTCCATCCCGCCGCGGCTGCCACATGCCGCCGCAAAAAGCACAACGATAAGAAGCAGGATATAATATCGTTTTTTGTTCATCTTTTCCTCAATTCTCTTCCCGTTTACACCGTCTTGATGTGGATAAGCGGCACTTTTACGAGAAAGGTGGTGCCCTCTCCCAAAAGACTTGTCACTGTTATCTGCCCTCTGTGCATCAGCACGGCGCTGCGGGTAATGGCAAGTCCCAGCCCTGTTCCCCCGATTTCTCTGGAATGTGATTTATCCACCCTGTAAAAACGCTCATATATGTGCTCCAGCGCTTCCTCCGGCATACCGATTCCCGTATCCGAAACCTCTAGTGAAAACATTTGATGGTCCGCATCAAGCGTTACCTTTACCGAGCCGTAATCTTTGTTATATTTTATGGCATTTTCCACCAAATTTGAGATAATCAGCGACATTTTGACTTCATCCACCTCCGCCGTTACCGGCCGGATGCTCTCAAACACAATCTCTATATCCTTTTTTCTGGCAATCGGTCGCAGCCTCTTTAAGATGAGTTCCGTCAGCTCGTTCATGTTCACCGTACTGATATTTAAATCCGCCACCGTCTTATCCATTTTAACAAGCGATAAAAGGTCTGTTATAATCCGGTTTTCCCTGTCGATTTCCGCAGTGATATCGCCCATAAACTCCCGATACATCTCAACCGGCGCATCGGGCTGCGACATCAGGGAATCGGCAAGCACCTTTATGGATGCCATCGGCGTTTTCAGTTCATGGGACACATTGGACACAAACTCCTGGCGTGACTTGTCAAGCACCTTCATTCGCCCTAAAAGCTGGTTAAAGGCGGTCATAATATGCTCCGTCTCCAGATAATCGGGAACGGATATGCTCTCGTCGGTATACCCTGCCTTTATCGCACTAATCGCCTGCGTAACCCGTCCGAAGGGGCGTGTGAGGAGATTGGACAACACAATGGCAATTGCGATAATCGCCATAATCATCAATGCTTCCAAAATCATTGCCTTTCTGTTTAGCACTTCCTTCGTCGTCATGATGCTGTCCGATGAGATGCTGGTGAGCATAACGCCGCGCACATAGCTCTTTTCGACTTCGCCCGCATCCGTCATAACCTTTACCGTCTCCGTAATCGGCGTTGTCATCTCAATAAACCCGTGTTCTCTGTCATAATTGGACAAGCTTTCGCCGCCGAAGGAACGTATCACCTCTTCGGATATAATGATTTTGCCCTCGCTGATAGCATAAGTATCCTTTACAACCTTGAAATTGCCGCCGATAATGAGCACACGCCCTTCATAGAGATTGGAGAGCATGTCCAACTCCGCGCCTACGACCTCGGAAGAATTGTCCTGCAAATAATTGTACGTAATCAGATGGTTGGCAAGGATACGAAGCTGCGTCTGCACCGTAGTCGTCCGCAGGGCAATCGCATGTTCCTCATAATTTTCCATGATACCGTAACGCATCATGACGCTTGGCACGATACCCACTACCAGGAATATGACGAACAGACGAAACCGCAGACTTCTGAAAAATGTAATCCTGCCCCATAGTTTTTTAAATTTTAATTTCCATTTCATGTTTTTCTATTCCGCTAAGAAATAATAGCCTACGCCCCATTTTGTGTGTACGAACTTGGGCTCGCTGGGATTCTCTTCGATTTTTTCCCGAAGCCGCCTGATATGCACATCCACCGTGCGCACATCGCCGGGATAATCGGTTCCCCAAACCAGCTTTAAAAGCTTCTCCCTGCCATAGACCTTGTTGGGATTGCGCATCAGAAGCTCCAGCACTTCAAACTCTTTGGCTGTCAGCCCGATTTCCCTGCCGGAAACATAAGCGCGCCTGCCCTCGCAGTCTAAACGCATCGCGCCGCTCTCAAGGTTGCCTGCTTTTTCTCCCGACGCTGCCTTTGGCTCCGCTCTGCGCATAATTGCCTTGATTCTCGCCTTGACCTCCAATATATTGAAAGGCTTTGTGATATAGTCGTCCGCACCATACTCTAATCCGAGTATTTTGTCCATATCGTCACCCTTCGCCGTCAGCATGATAATCGGCACATTTGAAAACTCCCGAATCTGCTGGCATACCTCAAAGCCTGTAAGCTTTGGCAGCATAATATCCAAAAGTATAATATCGTAAGAATTGCTTTTTGCATATGCAAGCGCCTCCTCGCCGTCATAGGCACAGTCCACCTGCATGTCGTCCTGTTCCAGACTGAAACGGATTCCCTTCACAATTAACTTTTCATCATCTACAATCAATACTCTTTTTCCCATTTCTCCTCCCGTTCCCCAAAAACTGCAGTCCTCTTATATCATTTCCTGCATTATTCCACATATATCATATTTTTTAATTTTTCATAGGTAGCGCTCTTAATGCCGTCTACCTGCATAATTTCCTCTATATGGGAAAAACCTCCGTGCGCATCGCGGTATGCGATAATTGCCGCCGCGCGGCTTGGTCCGATACCAGCAAGTGTACACAACTCCGCCTCCGACGCCGTGTTGATGTTGACAAGCCCGCTTCGCTCCTTTTCTTTCTCTTCCGCCGCCTTCTCTGCCACAATAAGAGAAGGAACCACCACCTGCATCCCATCCACAGCCGGTCCCGCCATATTCACGCTGTCCGCCGCTGCCTCTTCCGTAAATCCGCCCGCCAAAAGCAGCACATCGCAAAGCCTGCTCCCCGCAGGCACCTCATAAACACCCGGGAAAACCACTTCCCCGCAGATATGTACAAAGACGGTCTGCTCCTCTTCTGCCCATCCCTCGCTGCTTCCCGCCACCGGCGATACACTCGTGGTTGCAGATTCCTGCTCTTCCAAAAGCGTCACAATGCCCGAAGTCTCTCTTACTGTACCGCAAGCCAGCAGCAAAACCACCGGAATGGCGGCGCAGACTGTCCCTATGATTTTCTTTTCCTTTATTTTCTTTAACAGCATATTTTTCCTCCTGTCTTTGGAGGAATGCCTCTCCAGCCGTGTATTCATTGTAAAGGAAGTGACGGCGATTTACAAGGGATTTTTGATTTTTTTATAGCGGGAGCTTCCGGCGTTCCATGCCGCCCACCTTTATTTCCACTTAAAAATCACAATCCCCGCAATTGCAATTCCCATACCAATCACCTTCCGTATCTCAAGAGGCTGCTTTTCCACACCAAACCAGCCAAACAGCTCAATGACATATGCCACAATCAACTGTGCAATGACGATAAGCATAACGGCGCGGGCCGGTCCTAAAAGTTCCATGCCCTTGATAACAGTATAGGTAATTCCGGCGCCCAGCACGCCGCCTAAAAGCATGTATTTGGGTTCCACCTTCAGCAGAGTGGCAAAGGAGCTTCTGTCCGCGCAGAGCCACACACCCATGCAGACTAAAAATGCCGAAAACTGCACAAAGGCATTTGCCACCCAGATACCGGACGTCTTTGTCACCTGTGTATTGAACACACCCTGCACGCTCATCAGCGCACCTGATAAAAGCGCAATTAAAAATCCAACCATAGAGCCTCCTGCATAAACTGTTTTGTTTATTCAGTATGTC
>CAMWUP010000168.1 GCA_947177465.1 uncultured Lachnospiraceae bacterium | reverse complement strand
TACAACATACCGGAGGAATATGTGGCTGCGGCGGTGCCCGGCACCGTGTTTGGCACTTATGTGGCAAACGGCATGATGCCGGACCCTTTTTACAGGGAAAATGAATTGGAAGCGGTAAAGCTTGCGGACAATGATTTCGAGTACAGAAGGTGTTTCTCGTTAGAGGCAGGGCAGCTGGAAGAAGCCGGACGCCTGCTGCTGGTATTTGAGGGAATTGATACACTTGCAGATATTTATGTAAATGGACAGCATGTGGAGAGCACGTTCAATATGCATGTACGCCATGAAATAGATATTCTGGGGGTAGTAAAGCAGGGGGAAAATGAACTTAGGGTGGTGTTACATTCTCCTGTAAAATACATCAAAGAGGAAAATGAAAAGGTTTTCGCGGGCGGCAGTCCGGATGCGATGGAGGGCTACACGCATTTGCGGAAAGCGCATTGTATGTTCGGCTGGGACTGGGGACCGAGACTTCCCGATTCGGGTATTTTCCGTCCGGTATATCTTCTTAGCGAGAAGCAGGCGAGACTGAAAGAAGTTTATGTGACACAGGAGCATGAGGATGGCAGGGTGCGGCTTTCCTTTGATGTGCAGGTGGAGGAAGCGGTCAGGACGGTATGTGCGTCAGGGAAAAACGATGGCGGGATTGTGTGGAGAACGACGCGGGAACCGCTTGATGAGAAGCTGGAAATTCAGATATGGCTTACTGCACCGGATGGCAGTCGTTTTATACCAAAAGAAGGTCGCGAGATAATCGTGGACAATCCAAAGCTTTGGTGGCCAAACGGCTACGGCAGCCAGCCATTGTATATGGCGCATGTGCTGCTGCTTGCAGAGGGCGGAGAGGTTTTGGATGAGTGGGAAAGACGCATCGGGCTTCGTAAGATGGAGGTCAATACAGAGCCTGATGAGTGGGGCAGACGTTTTGCCCATCAGGTAAACGGTCTTTGTATTTTTGCCATGGGAGCGGACTATATACCGGAGGACAATTTATTTGGTCGTATCAATAAGGAGCGCACCAGACGTCTTTTGGAAGACGCGGTGGCAGCGAACTATAATTGTATCCGTGTCTGGGGCGGCGGCTATTATCCGGATGACTATTTCTTTGATATCTGCGATGAGCTGGGATTGCTGGTATGGCAGGACTTCATGTTTGCCTGCTCCGCTTATGAGCTGGATGCTGCCTTTGATGCCAATATCAGGCGGGAAATTACAGAAAACGTAAGACGAATCCGCCATCATGCCTGCCTTGCGCTTTGGTGCGGCAACAACGAGATGGAGACGCAGACTCTTGACGGGGCGTGGAAGCCATCCAAGAAACAGGTTTGTGACTACAATAAAATATTTGAGTACATTATTCCGGGAATTATACAAAAAGAAGACCCGCAGACCTTTTACTGGCCTTCTTCCCCGTCGTCGGGCGGAAGCTATGACGATCCGTGGGACGAAAACAGGGGAGATACGCATTATTGGGATGTATGGCATGGTGAGAAGCCGTTTACGGCCTACAGGGATTATAAGTTCCGTTATGTGTCGGAATTCGGCTTCCAGTCCTTCCCGTGCTTAAAGACGATAGAGAGCTTTACCGAGCCCGAGGACAGAAATATTTTTTCACGGGTCATGGAGATGCATCAGAGAAATACGGCGGCAAACGGCAAGATTATGAAATACCTTGCCCAGAGCTACTTGTATCCGAAGGATTTCGACAGCCTGCTTTATGCCTCCCAGCTTTTGCAGGCGGAGGCAATCCGTTACGGCACGGAGCATTTCCGGCGCTTCAGGGGCAGGTGTATGGGTACCGTAGTGTGGCAGTTAAACGATATCTGGCCGGTGGCTTCCTGGTCCGGCATCGATTATTTCGGGCGTTGGAAAGCGCTGCACTATGCAGAGAGAAGGATGTTTGCGCCGGTGCTGCTTTCCTGCGAGGAAAAGGGCGAGATGAGCGAGCGTCCCTACTGCGTACAGGAAAGGAAAGCGCCGATTGAGATATCTGCGCGGCTTCATGTGGCAAACGAGACGAGAGATACCGTAGAGGGAACCGTATTCTGGTCCCTTCGCAGACCTGACGCTTCTGTCATTATGGAAGGAAAAGAGGAAGTCTGCGCGCCGCCGTTTGATGGCGTATGGCTGGAAAAACTGGATTTTACGGGACAGGACGAGAGAGGCTGTTACATCAGCTACCGGTTTGTGAAGGACGAAGAGGTATTGTCTGCCGGAACTACCCTGTTCACGCCGCCGAAGCATTTTAAATTTCAAAATCCCGGGCTGGAGCTTCGGGCGGAAGGAAATACGCTTAAGGTAACGGCAAAGGCATACGCAAAAAATGTGGAAATCCTTGCCCTTGACGGCGACGTGCGTTTCTCGGATAATTACTTTGATATGGACGCAGGCGAGACGGAAGTGACAATTGTGTCAGGCGCAGCGACGCAGTTTGCAGTGCGCAGTGTGTATGATATAGCATAAAAAGGCGCGCCATGCCTGTCAGGAACCGGATATGTCATGATTTTCCTGTGGAATGTCAGTATCCGGCATGCGAAAGATAGGATTCCGCACCATATTGACAATAAGGGGAACCACCATGATAATCCATACAATCGGCTCAGACACGATAACGCCCATGTAGCCGATGGCAGGCGCTAACAGGAAGGCGATGACGATTTTGCCCACAAGCTCCAATGTGCTGGAGAATACGGGCGTCTTGTTGTCGCCGAAGCCCTGCATGCTGTTGCGGAACAGGCAGATAACGGCAGGGACGAAATAGAAGGCGGTATTGACCTTCAGATACAGAGTGGCAGTGTCGATAACCTCTTGCTCCGTGGAGGCGGTAATCAGCCGTATCAGAGTGGGAGAGATGGTGTAGGCGGCTAAAATAACGACGGCGCACCATGCAAATGTGACGAGCAGCGTGTCGCGTACGCCGGTTTTGATACGGGAATATTTGCCTGCGCCGAGGTTCTGCCCGCAGAAGGTGGCGAGGGTAGCGCCGAGCACGGAAAAGGGCAGCATAAAGATGGAGGTTACCTTTCGGGCGGAAGTGTGCGCCACAATCGTGTTTGTACCAAAGGTGTTGATTGCCGTCTGCAGAGCCACTGAGCCAAGGTTGACGAAGGAAACCATAAAGCCCATGGAAACGCCGGTAGCAAGAAGCCGCCGGTAAATTTCCGCCGGAATGGAAAAGTCCTCTCTTACGAGGGTGAGGGAGGGATATTTTTTCCGTATGTAGAGAAAGCACATAAACGCAGAAAGCGCCTGTGAAATTACGGTTGCGAAAGCAGCTCCGGCAACGTCCATATGAAGGTGCAGGATAAAGGCATAGTCAAGAATGATATTTAAAAAGGCAGAAATAATCAAAAAAATCAATGGCGTGAGGGAATCGCCGATGGCGCGCAGAATGGCGGCACACACGTTGTAGAGCGTGGCGGCAAGAAGTCCGGTGAGAATGATGGCAAGATAGGATTTTGCCCGCGGCAGCAGATCTTCAGACACATTCATAAAACGCAGAATCGGAGAGAGAAACAAAAGACAAATTACGCTGATGCATATGGACGAGACAATGCCTAAAAGGACGGTGCCGCCAACCGCTTTTTTCATGTTTTTGGTATCGTCTGCACCAAAAAAGGTGGCGATGATAAGAGCAAAGCCGTTGGTAAAGCCGTTTAGCAGACTAAGAAGCATCTCGCTTAAGGTGGTGGTGGCGCCCACTGCGGCGAGCGCATCATCACCCAGAGCCGCGCCAACGATGCGGGTATCCACAAGACCGTAAAATAACTGGAAAAGCTGTCCGATAAACAGCGGGACAGCAAACAGAAGGATTAGCTTTAAAGGTTTGCCGTGTGTCAGATTTTTCATGGTAAAACTCCTTTCATGTGCGGTTACATGCTAACACAGCGTATCGGTTTTGTAAATATGTTTATAGTAAAAAAATGAGTAGATAATTGTGAAACCAAGAAGGTATAGGTGAGAGCAGACATGAGAAAAAAACGAAACAAACTGTTGATAGTATTTTTAATGCTGGTTCTTGTATTTTCGGCATGTGGAGATAAGGCGGCGGGAGATGGACAGGGGTCTTCTGCAGTCAGTGAGGAAGTACAAAACAAAGAGGAAGAGCATACCGGCTTTTATGTGGAAGACGGCGTGCTTTACGATGCCAACGGCAATCCTTTTGTGCTGCGCGGCATAAACCATGCGCACACATGGTTTACGGATAAGCTGTTTTTGACGCTTGACGCCATAGAGGAGACGGGAAGCAACTGTGTACGCATTGTATTGTCAAATGGTGAGCAGTGGAATGAAGACAGCGCTGGTACGGTGGCGGGAATTATCAAGGCATGCAAGGACAGAAACCTGATTGCCATACTGGAGGTACATGACGCAACCGGTTACAATGACAAGGAATCGCTGCTTGCGGCCGCACAGTATTTTGTGGATATCAAGGACGTACTGATTGGTGAAGAAGCATATGTGATTATCAATATCGCCAACGAATGGATGGGAAACAGTACCACACAGGCATGGAAAGAGGCGTACGTGGAGGCGATTCCCATGCTGCGTGAGGCGGGGCTGACCCATACCATTATGGTGGACAGCGCAGGCTGGGGGCAGTATGCCAAGTGCATTGCGGAAGGCGGCAGGGAAGTGTTTGACGCGGACCCTCTGGCGAATGTCATGTTTTCCATTCATATGTATGGTACAGCGGGAGGGACTGCCGAAAAGATTGAAACAAATCTGAAATATGCGACGGACAACGGCTTCTGTGTCTGTGTGGGCGAGTTCGGTTATACCCACACGGACGGCGATGTGGACGAGGCGTTTTTGATGCAATACTGTGTGGAAAATCAGATAGGGTATATTGCGTGGTCGTGGAAGGGCAACGGCGGCGGTGTGGAATATCTGGATTTGGCAACGCAGTGGGACGGCAGGGAGCTTTCTGCTGACTGGGGAGAAATTGTGGTGAACGGTACAAACGGTATCAGGGAAACTGCTCTGACATGTACGGTATTTGAAGAATAATCAAAGGCTTATCGTGATATGGGAGGAAGTATGAAAGATTATATTAGAAAGAAAAAGGCAGGAACAAAATTCTGTTTTGCCTGTGTGCTTTGCTGCGCTCTGCTGTTTTCGGCGTGTGCCGATAACAGTAACAAAGAAGAAAGCGGAACAGAGGGAAATGAGTTGTCGGAGCCTTTGGGCAATGAGGCGGAAGGGAAAGCGGCAGCAGATTTGGAATCGCTGCTTGCGGCATGTATTTACATAGATAAGGAAATGTACGAGCGCGCCTGTGCGTTTCCGGAAGGAGATTTGTCCCGTATTGCGGCTGCCATGCGAAAGGCGAGGGACGGTGAAAAAGTAACAATAGGCGTGATTGGCGGTTCCATCACACAGGGTTCCTCTGCCTCCAACCAGAACAACTGCTACGCATCTCTGCTGAAGCAGTGGTGGGAAGACACTTTTCCGGATGCGGAAATAGAATTTATCAATGCAGGCGTGGGCGGAACCAGTTCCTATTTGGGCGTGCACAGGGTTGGGACGGATTTGCTTAGCTATGAGCCGGACTTTGTGGTGGTGGAATTTTCCGTGAATGACGGTAATAATA
>CAMWUP010000167.1 GCA_947177465.1 uncultured Lachnospiraceae bacterium | reverse complement strand
GCTTTGGGCGAAACGCCCATTCCCATCGAGACCTCCGGCGAAGAAGGTGTGGCGCAGATAAAAGCACTTCTGGGTCTGGGCGAGATAGTTACCAATGTAAATCTTCCAAACAGAGGACAGCTTGCAGCTTCCCATGAAATTGTAGTAGAGACCAATGCGCTCTTTTCCAGAGATTCCGTGAGGCCTGTTATGGCGGGAAAGATTCCGGACGGCGTGTCGCTTTTGATGGGAAGGCATATGCAGAATCAGGAGATGATAGTAAAGGCCGCATTGGAGCGGGATACACAACTTGCTTTTTGTGCTTTTTTAAATGATCCTATTACGGCGAAGCTTAATTTGAAGCAGGCAAAGGAGTTGTTTTCCAAGATGTTTGAAAATACGCGGGATTACCTGCCAGGGTATGCGCCTTTAAAGTAATAACAAAATTGTTTGCTATGTTTTTGTGACATATTTTGCGAAAATATGTTGACTTCCTTTTTGGCAGGGTATAAGATAATAGAGTATTTAGCGAAATTTTCTTATTCAGGAGGAAAAAGTATGTTTTGTAATCAATGTGGAACTCAGGTAAACGACGGTCAGGCATTCTGCCCGAACTGCGGTGCTCCGATGGGAGCAGAACAGGCTGCCAATACAGCGCCCCAGATGAACAGTATGCCTAATAGTATGCCTTATCAACAAGCTCCCATGGGCGGTGTGCCGGGCGGCAATACAAACAACACAATAGCGCTTATCTTAGGCATTGTAAGTATCGTGCTTGGAGTGCTTGGCGGTATGCTGTTTGGTGTCTTCGGAGCAGCTTTTGGCTTGATTGCCGGCGTTGTTGGTCTGGTACTGAGTATCGGTGTAAGAAAGGATACTAACAATGCGCAGGGTACGCCTGCTTTTATATGTGCTCTTATCGGTTTGATTTTCTCCGTTATTTTTGCGGCAGGCTGTGGTATCTGTGGCTGTACACAGAAAGTGGCAGGCGCCGGGGATTATACCTGCTATGGCTGTGTAGGCGGGAGCTGCAAGGCGCAGAACGATTTGAAAAGTGCATATCGTGACTTGAACAATCTGTTCAACGATTGGTATTAAAATAAGCTGTTTCAGGTAAATAGTGTAGCTGAAAGGAAGGCTGTTGCAGAGCAACAGCCTTTTTGAAGAGGAAAAGAGATGTTTCCTGTTTTAAATGTTTTCGGGTTATTTCCCATTCCTATGTATGGGACGGTTTTTGGTATTGGTTTTGCAATAGCTGTGCTGATTGCAAGAAAGATAGGACCTTTATATGGCATCGGCAGGGACGATATCACATTTGCCTCCCTTTACGGCATCATCGGGCTTTTGGTGGGAGCGAAGGCTCTGTATTTTCTGACAAAGCTGCCGGCAATCATTATACATTTTGATATTTATTTAGAGGCGTTAAGAGAAGAGCCACTGAATGCCATTTCCTATGCATTCAGCGGACTTGTATTTTATGGCGGTCTGTTTGGTGCGATTCTTGGCGTCTTCTGCTATTGCAGGCAGTATAAGGTGCCTTTTACGCCGTATTTGGATATCTATGCGCCGCTTTTGCCGTTTATTCATGGCTTCGGCAGGATTGGATGCTTTCTGGCGGGCTGCTGTTATGGAATCGAATACCACGGCTTCGGCAGCGTGCAATTTCCCTACAACGAGCTGATACCGGAATTAAACAAGGTGCCTAGAGTACCGGTGCAGCTTATGGAAGCGGTGCTGAACTTTATACTGTGTGCGGTACTGTTTTTCCTGATGAAGAAGAAAAAAATGCGTTCAGGGCAGCTTTTAGGTATTTATTTTGTGTATTATGCAATTGCCAGATATCTGCTGGAGTTGCTTCGCGGCGACATTATCAGAGGAGGCGTAGGACATTTCTCTACTTCTCAGATAATCAGTATTTTGCTGCTGCCCGTGGGCTTCGTTCTGATAAGCGGAAGATGGCTGACAAAAAAGCACTCAAAAGCAGTATAGTTTTCGGAAATTATGAAATTTCCTGACTTACTTATTTTGGATGTTTTAGTAGTGATAGTTTAAACTTGACAGGGAAGGAGTTTCGTTTTATGGATGGACAAAACTTTAACAATGGATATGATCAATCAGGACAGCAGGGGCAAAATAGTTATGGGCAGAACCCCTATGGACAGAGTACAAATGGACAGAATCCTGTTTATCAGCAGCAGGGACAGAACCCTTATGGGCAGAATCCTTACAATCAGAATCCCTACAATCAAAATCCATACAACAACCAAAGCCCCTATGGACAGAATGTCTATGGACAGAATGTCTATGGACAGAATGTCTATGGACAGCCGTATCCGCAGGGAATGTACGGGCAGCCGGTATATCAGCAGCCCAGTCGTATAAGCGGATTGTCGATTGCCGGTCTGGTGCTTGGTATTCTGGGTTTGGTGAGTTCTTTTATTCTGAACTGGATATCTGCACTGATTGCGCTTGTTGGTCTGGTATTATCCATAATCGGACAGGCGCTAAAAAAGTCGGGACTTGGCATTGCGGCTATTATTCTGAGTGTGTTAGGTATTCTTGCAGGTGTTGGATTCCTTATTCTGTATCTCTTTATATTGTCTCAGAGCGGCGACTTTATGCGGATGCTGCAGAACTTTTGAGAATTGTAGAAAAGTCATGATTTTTAAATGCCCTTAATATACTCTATTAATGAGATATTGAGGGCATTTTTATGAAAAAAATTGTGGTTATGAAAAAAGTGCTGACATTGTTGTTTCTGGCTTCCATGTTCTTTGTAGGCAGGGCGGTGGGTTACGTGGTTCACTATGTGGAGGCTTCCTCTGCAAAAGCGGAGGAAGCGCAGAACTGGGGGCTGGGTTTCGGGCAGGAGGGCGCGCAGCCGTCCGGCAACGCTTCTGCTGAAAAGCTGGCAGAATACGACGCTTATTATGTGGGAAGCAATAGTGAAAAAATCATCTACCTGACCTTTGACTGCGGGTACGAGAACGGAAATACAGAACCGATTCTGGATGCACTGCAAAAGCATAATGCACCGGCGACCTTTTTTGTGGTTGGTCATTTTTTGGAATCTGCGCCGGATATCGTAAAGAGAATGGTGGAGGACGGTCATACAGTAGGAAATCATACATACCATCATCCGGATATGTCAAAAATATCCGATATGGATTCTTTCCGAAAAGAAATCGAAGATGTAGAAGCTCTTTTTAAAGAAATAACGGGACAGGAGCTTGCGCCTTATTACAGACCGCCGCAGGGAATTTACAGCACGGAAAATCTAAAGATGGCAAAGGAACTTGGCTATCACACCTTTTTTTGGAGTCTTGCCTATGTGGACTGGTATCAGGATAAGCAGCCAAGCCATGAGGAAGCATTTGAAAAGCTGACCGGCAGGATTCATCCAGGTGCAATCGTGCTGCTGCACAGTACCTCGCAGACGAACGGGGAAATATTAGATGAGCTTCTGACAAAGTGGGAAGAAATGGGGTATCAGTTCAGACCACTTTCGGAATTATTCGAGAAATAGATAAATTGACAATCATATAAAAAGGACTAAGTACCGATAAGGGCTTAGTCCTGCATTATTTTTAGATTATTCGACGGACTCTATGGTAGCGCCCTCATCAGAGATATCCTCCCCGTGTAAGAGCTTTAAGATAACTGTGACCCGCTTATAGGCGCGTTCATAATTCTGTCTGGCATAGTCGGCGGTGTATTCGTTGTAGGAGCTTTCACCAAAGGCCTCATGGTAGGCGCTGACAGCCGTGGTCATGTAGCTGCTGGCTTCGTCTGCAAGCTCTTCCATGTAGGAATAATCCGCAGGCACCGGAATAGCAGCAAGTGTCTGAAAGCTTTGGTCTAACTGGTCTAAATAGGCTAAAAGCTCGTCCTTTGCCGATTCCGACTGGGCGTCAATCTGGTTGATACCGGCGTCAATGGCGGCAACCTCACTGCAGAAGGAATTGATGTCGTTAATAAATTTATTTATTTCAGGGTCTTCGCCGCCGCAGCCTGTCAGCGACAAACAAAAAGCAAGCACTGTCAGGAACAGAAGTAATTTGTTTTTCATTTCTACGTCCTTCCCAAATGAACCGAATACATAAAATTTAACATATTTCTTCTGTAAAAGCAATACAATGCTTGTCATTTTAAGGCGAAATCCATATAATATAGATTATATTGCGGCGGTGTAAGAATTGAAGAAGCGTCAAAAGGCGCCGCATAGGAAGGACTGGACAGCTATGACAAAACAAGAATTTGCAGCATGGACGGAAGAAAATATTATCTATCTGGATGGCGCCACGGGTTCCAACCTGATGAAGGCGGGGATGCCTGCCGGCGTCTGTCCGGAGGAATGGATTTTAGAGCATGAAGAAATTTTTCTCGCATTACAGAAGGGTTATGCGGAGGCAGGAAGCCATATTCTATATGCGCCAACTTTTACTGCAAACCGCATAAAGTTAAAGGAATATGGGCTGCAGGACCGCTTACGGGAAATGACAAACAGGCTTGTCTCTCTGTCAAAGCAGGCGGCAGACGGCAGGGCGCTTATCGCCGGTGATATTACCATGACGGGCGAGCAGCTTGCGCCGATGGGGAAAATGGATTTTGAAGAGCTTGTGGATATTTATAAAGAGCAGATTACAGCACTTTCAGAGGCAGGCGGGGATTTGCTGGTGGTGGAAACCATGATGAGCCTGCAGGAGGCAAGGGCGGCGCTCATTGCCGCCAAAGAGACCTGCAGCCTTCCGGTGATGGTGACCATGACCTTTGAAAAGGACGGGCGGACTCTTTATGGAACGGATGCCCTGACAGCGGCAGTTGTACTTGCCTCTTTGGGAGCGGACGCAGTCGGTGCGAACTGTTCCACGGGACCTGCGGCAATGTGTGATGTGATACGTACGATGGCAAAAGCGGTTCAGATTCCCATCATTGCAAAGCCAAACGCCGGGCTGCCCTTTGTGGATGGGGACGGTAACACCTGTTACGATATGCAGGCGGAAGACTTTGCAGCGGAAATGAAGCTGCTTTTAGACGCAGGCGCTTCCATTTTGGGCGGATGCTGCGGCACTACGCCGGCTTATATAAAGGAACTGCGGGACAAACTTGGTATCGCCCGTGGCAGGGAAAGAAAATACAAAGCGGGACTCCGCTACCTGTCTTCGGAAAGAAAGACGGTTTCTTTTTCGCTCGATGACGGCTTTATGGTAGTGGGAGAGCGTATCAACCCTACCGGAAAGAAAAAGCTGCAGGCAGAGCTTAGGGAGGGCAGCATGGAGCTGGTAAAAGCTTTTGCGGAGGAACAGGAGGCATGCGGCGCGCAGATACTGGACGTCAATATGGGCATGGGCGGCATCGACGAAAAAGAAATGATGTTAAAGGCGCTTACAGAAATAGAAGGCGTCACCAATCTTCCTCTTTCTCTGGACTCCAGCCATATATCGGTGCTGGAGGCGGCGCTTCGCAGATATCCGGGGCGCGCGCTGGTCAATTCCGTTTCTTATGAAAAGGAAAAATTTGAAAATCTGCTTCCCATTGTCAAAAAGTATGGCGCTATGTTTATTCTGCTTCCCCTTTCCGATGCCGGACTGCCGGAAAATCTGACGGAGAAGCAG
>CAMWUP010000166.1 GCA_947177465.1 uncultured Lachnospiraceae bacterium | reverse complement strand
ACTGCCTACGACATCCTGCCTAGTCGCGTGGGCTCGGTGATGTTTATAAGAGACAGGACTCCACCACAATTAAATCCTTCACGCAGGCTGCGGCGATTAATTTATTTTCACTATAGCAGATAGTTCTTTCCGTGTCCATCATTATATAATTACCCACGCCTACGTTCCCCTTTGCATCCTTCTTGTGCAGCACTTCCAGCGCATCCAGACTACCAATATCGTTCCAGCCAAAATCCCCTTCCAGCATCAGCACGCCGCCGGCGCGTTCCATAATACCGTAGTCTATAGAAATCTTGGGGATTTTGGGGTAAATTTCTTCTATGACCCGTCTCTCCCTGTCCGTTCCCATGGCGTTCCCGATTTCAACAAGATAACTGTAAATATCGGGCAAAAGCTTTTGAAACCAGTCAAGAATCCTTGAAGCCTTCCAGATATACATGCCGCTGTTCCACGCATAGCAGCCCTCTGACAAATAAAAAGCCGCTGTCTCTTCCTCCGGCTTTTCCACAAATTCCTCCACCCGACGATAATCCTCTTCCGCAACGGGCGTATTTCTGATGTAGCCATAACCGGTTGCCGGATACTCCGGTTTAATCCCGATGGTAATGAGTCCGTCCTTTTCCTTTGCCAAAGCTACACCGCGTCTTACCGTATCGGCATAGCTCCTCTCATTCCTGATATAGTGGTCAGAGGGCATAATGCACATAATACCGTCCCCATACTTCTTTAATATCTCCATTGCGGCATAACCAATACAGGCAGCGGTGTTACGCGCTGCCGGTTCTGCCAGTATATGACTTTTTTCGACCCTTCCTTCCATCATCACAAGCGTCTTTTCTGCATAAAGCGCATTGGTAACCACAAAAATATCTTCTGCTGCCGCAACCCTCCTCAGACGGTCATAGGTCTCGTTTACCAGAATATCTTTTCCCGACAAATTTAAAAATTGTTTGGGCAGTTCTCTTCTGCTCAAGGGCCAGAAGCGTGTTCCGCCGCCGCCTGCCATAATCACTCCGTATACCTTCATCTATACCCCCGCATCACAGACGCCGCCTGTGCCCTTAACGTCTGGCTTCTTCTTCATTTTCGACAAACCACCTGTAAGCAAGTTCAATTCCTTCGTCAAGCTCCACCTTATGCTGCCATCCCAGCTCATGCAGCTTTGTCACATCGGTCAGCTTTCGCGGCGTTCCATCCGGCATACTGTCGTTCCAATGGATTTCGCCCTCATATCCCGTAACTGCTTTTACCTTTTCCGCAAGCTCCCGAATGGTGATTTCTTTGCCTGTTCCGATATTTACGTGCTCCTCCCCGTCATAATTTTCAAGTAAAAACACGCAGGCGTCCGCCATATCGTCCACATACAAAAACTCGCGGAGCGGTGAACCCGTTCCCCACAGCTCTACAAAAGGCTTACCGGCACATGCAGCTTCATGAAACCTGCGAATCATGGCAGGCAGCACATGGGACCCCTCCAACTCGTAATTGTCATGCGGTCCATATAAATTGGTCGGCATACAGCTTATAAAGTTATCCCCGTACTGCCTCTTAAAGAAACGACACATCAGCAAACCGGAAATTTTGGCAATGGCATATGCCTCGTTTGTCTGCTCCAGCGGACCCGTCAGCAGCGCGCCCTCCGGAATCGGCTGCGGCGCCAGCTTCGGATAGATGCAGGTGCTTCCCAAAAAAAGCAATTTTTTGACGCCTGTATCATGCGCACTCTTGATAACATTACACTGTATCTGCATATTCTCATAGGCAAAATCCGCCGGCGCAGTATTATTGGCGTTGATACCGCCCACCTTTGCCGCCGCAAGCACCACCACCTCCGGCGCTTCCTCTTCAAAAAAAGTCCTTACCTGTGCCTGATTCGTCAAATCCAATTCACTGTGACTTCTCCCGATAATATTCTGATAGCCCTTTTCCCTAAGGTTTCTGACGATGGCGCTTCCCACCAGTCCGCGGTGTCCCGCCACATATATCTTGTCTGTCTTCTCTATACCCGCTCCCATCTCGCCCTTTCCTCCGTTTCTTCTTTTACCGGAAAGCCTGCCGCTGCCCCGGTCTCATTTCCTGCCATATCACCTTAACCGCGCTTTTGTCTGTAGGCTGCACAGTCCATACCTGCAATTTGGAGCATATCCGCATTCATCATCATGGCTGTCAGTTCTTGAAAGGTTACTTCACGCTCCCAGTTAAGCTGACGCTTCGCCTTGGACGCATCGCCCCACAGATATTCTACCTCTGCCGGACGATAGAAAGCAGGGTCTACATCTACAAGCAGTCTGCCCGTCGCCGCGTCATATCCCTTCTCCTCCAGCCCTTTTCCTTCAAAGCGAACCTCTATTCCCAGATTGGAAAATGCCTCCACCACAAACTCGCGTACCGTATGCGTCTCTCCGGTCGCCAGCACATAATCCTCCGGCGTCTCCTGCTGCAGCATTTTCCACATACCCTTTACGTAATCGCCTGCAAATCCCCAGTCCCTTTTTGCGTCCATATTACCGAGAGACAGCTTTTCCTGCTTTCCTGCCATCATATTGGCAATGGCAAGCGTAATCTTGCGGGTTACAAAGTTTTCGCCTCTTCTGGGCGATTCATGGTTAAACAGAATCCCGTTTACCGCATACATACCGTAGGATTCCCTGTAGTTGACCGTTATCCAGTAGGAATAAAGCTTTGCCACACCGTAGGGGCTTTTGGGATAAAACGGGGTCTTTTCACTCTGGGGCGCCGTCTCCGGCAGACCGCCAAACAATTCGGAGGTAGAAGCCTGATAAAACCGGAAATCTCCTCCCCATATCCGCAGCGCTTCGAGCAGCTTCAGGGTACCCACCCCTGTTGCCTCGGCTGTATACTCAGGCACCTCAAAGGAAATGCCTACATGGGACTGCGCCGCAAGGTTATAAACCTCCCCGGGACGGATTTCCGTAACCAGACGATGCATATTGCTGGAATCCGTCATATCTGCATAGTGCAGGTAAAATTTCTTATTATAATACTCCGAGTGTAAAAGGCTGTACAGTCTGTCCAGATTTTCCGTGCTGTGCCGCCGCATCAATCCGTGCACCTCATATCCCTTCTCCAGCAGAAATTCCGCCAGATAAGAGCCATCCTGTCCTGATACGCCTGTAATAAACGCTGTTTTATTCATCATTATATTTTCCTTTCTTATCATTGTCCAGTCGTAAAACTTAAATTACAAAATTTTTCATATTTTCAAACAGAGTATACTATTGTATAATAGCTGTGGCAATTCATTTTATTGCTTATAAATGGTAAAATATTGCTATTGCAAAAAATGTTTAATGGGGGTATATTTATGAAGGCAGCCGCATCGGAGCGTATTTTGGTCACTCCGTCCTCTTACAGTAGAAACCACTATCTATATGTACAGGAAATCGGTACCTTGAAAAGTTTGGAACCGCATATCAGCCGCCGTGAAAAGCTGGAGTCCTATCTTTTTTTTATCGTAACGGAGGGCAGAGGTACCGTCACACTGGGCGGCAGTACCCGAAGGCTGGATACAGGCGACTGTGTATGGATTAACTGTCTTGAGCCATATTCACATGAAAGCAGCCGCACACAACCGTGGTCCCTGATGTGGGTACATTTTAACGGCTGCCAGGCTCCCGAATTTTACCGCCTTTATACCGAAAAGGATGGATCCGCTGTGTACACACCGGCTTCGCTTGCTCCTTATGTCAAGTATCTGCAGGCGCTTTACCGGCTGCAGCAACAGAAGGACGCGCTGACGGATTTGCTCTCCCACAGATATCTGACGGATTTGATTACCCAGATTTTTTCAGATACCTTTCAGAGTCAGGCCGGCTTTCCTGTGCCGCAGAAATTTATGGACATCCGCAGCTACATTGAGGCGCACTATGCAGAAAAACTGACTTTGGACGACTTGTCCGCCCTGTTTTATATCAGCAAGTACCACCTGCTTCGCGAATACCAGCGTCTGTTCGGCATTACCGTTACCAATGATATTACCGCCAGGCGCCTTTCCTATGCCAAGTCAAGGCTCCGTTTTTCTTCAGACAGCATAGAAACCATTGCGCTGCAGAGCGGTTTTCAGACATCTTCATACTTTATTAAGGTTTTTAAGCGTTATGAAAGCATGACACCGCTTGAATACCGAAGAAAGTGGTGATATACTAAGAGAGTTAGCGAGGTACCATATGGATTTTTTTACAGCTTTATTTCAAAACCGTATACTTATCTGTGCTGTATCCGGCTGGTGTGTGGCACAAGTTTTGAAAACTGCAATCCACATGTTTTTAACCCGAAAATTTGTGGTGGAACGGTTAGTCGGAGGCGGTGGGATGCCAAGCTCTCATTCCGCTACCGTCTGTGCACTGTCCACCGCTGCCTGCATTTCTTACGGTCCGCAGAGCTATGAATTTGCAGTCTCCTTTATTCTCGCCGTCGTTGTCATGTACGATGCCGTGGGAGTACGCCGTGAAACCGGTATTCAGGCTCACGTTCTCAATGAAATGCTCGATATTTTTTCAGATATGGGCAGCGACATGTCCCCGCAGGACAAGCTGAAGGAGTTTGTGGGACACACCCCGCTCCAGGTGCTGATGGGTGCTATACTGGGCATTGTCATTGCAATTTTTATCTGTAATATGCTATAATGAAGCACAAGATTATTTTAACGAAAGAGAGGAGTCATTATGAAACGAAATAATCTGTTTTTATTATTATCCCTGTCTGCCATGCTTGTATTCGGTGGCTGCGGTGATAAAAAAGAAGGTCCGCAGCGTCCTGGCGATTTGGCACAGCCTGTGGATTCCACCGACGTAACAACGCCGAATACCCCCGACGAATCAGACGCGCAGACGCCGGAGTCGGGTGATAATACACCGGGTGAACAGCCTCCGGAGGAAGGTATGGTACACAGCTCCCTTACCAACGAATGGGTTGACGAAGAGGTTGCCAATGCCCGTCCGATTGCCGTTATGTTTCCTACTGACAGAGGCTCGCAGCCGCAGTACGGCATTGGTCTTGCGGGTGTGCTATACGAGTGTATGGAAGAGGGCGAAATGTCCCGCCAGATGGGAATCATTGAAGACTGGCAGGATTTAGAGCAAATCGGCAACATCAGAAGCTGCCGTGACTATTATGCATACTGGAGCATGGAATGGGATTCCTTACTTGTTCACTGGGGCGGTCCTTTTTATCTGGTTGATGTTGTTAACCGCAGTGATGTCAACAATCTGAGCGCCTGCAGTGTTGGCGGCGGCGATGTGGTAGCTCCCGCAACGGGCAGCGATGCGTTTTATCGCTCCGACCCCTCCAATCCCAGCATCCACAATGGCTATACCAATGGCGCAAAGCTGGCAGCAGCAATAAAAAAGCTGAACTACGAAACGGAGCACAGAGACCGTTACTGGGAACCCGACCATTTTAATTTTGCTCCTATGACGGAATTAAACACACTTGAAGATGCGAAGGGCTCTTTTGCGGCTACCGAAATTGACCTTTCCAAGATTTTTACCACCACCAAATCTTCCTTTGAGTATGACGAAGAGACCGGCACTTATTTAAAATATCTGTACGGTTCTCCCCAGATTGACCAGTTGACAGGCGAGCAGCTTGCCTTTACCAATATTATTGTACAGGAC
>CAMWUP010000165.1 GCA_947177465.1 uncultured Lachnospiraceae bacterium | reverse complement strand
TGCCTGCACGCCGAATTCTGTCAGTACCGGTCCTTCCGCCGTCATTTCCCATGTCAGCCCCTCAGGTCCTGCCGTTCCGCCCTGTGTTCTTGCGCTGTTCAGAAAAATCCCTTCGGGAGAATAGAGCCAGTTTATAAAATCCGCGAGCCGCTGCGGGTCCTCCGCATTGCTTCCGATTGCTATCACTGCCTGTGAATTCCCCATCACCTTGCAGCCATAAGAAAAAATCTCCGTATCCTGTATGGGCGCCAGCATAAATCCCTTGCCTTCTTCTTTATGCTCCAGCGTATTGTAGGCAGACTGTCCAAGCCACGGCCAAAAGGAAAAGAAAACATCCCCATTCTCATATTTGGTAAACATACTGTCATAATTCTGCGTAGGTGAATCCGGATCCACCAGCCCCATCTGGTTGGCATCAAAGAAAAACTTCAGTGCCCTGATATACAGCGAATCACCGTCCATAATACTCTGATAATCACTGCCGTCCGCTCTGGCAAGCACATATCCGATTTCATCATAGCCATACAGACACGCCGGCTGCTTTGCATTGTTCATCATGTACCTGTCCCAGTCTTTGAACAGAGAAAAAGCGTAAGTCGGATTGCCGGTATCCCCATAAGGAATCAACTCCTGTATTTCCTTCAATATCGGAAGCAAATCCTCCAGCGTTTCTATCTCAGGGAACCCCAACTGCGCATAAGCATCCCATCTGAGATACGCTCCATAAGTCAACTCCGCGGTTTCACTCGGCGTCAGGGGCGAGCTGCCGGACAGCTCTGACGGAATTGCATAAATTCCATCGGACGACACACGATTGTTTAATTCCCTGATTGCGGTTTCATACTGCATGATTTCCTTGTCCTTCAGATAATTCTTCATATCAATCAAAAGCCCTGCCGTCACCAGCTCCTCCAGCTTTCCATTACCCGATGAACCGATAAACAAATCTCCCAGATTCCCCGCGGCAGAACGGATTTCGTACAGCGTATCGCCGCCGCCCGCTACATTGGGCGCTATGATATTCAGCTCCATATTAAATTTATCCTTCACCACCTTGGCAAACCATCCTGACTGAATCCCCTGAAAATTTGCCAACTCGTCAAACACATCCACCACAATGAATTCTTCATAGGGGCATTTGTTTTCATTCTCTTTCTTTCCCACCGCACATCCCAACGCCGGCAAAATACAAGCCAGCAAAAGCGCGAGCAGCCGGATTGCTTTTTTCTTCTTCAAATTATATTTCTCCAATAAAGTGTTTTTATCCGCTCTGTGTGTCCACAGTTTACAGTATAGCATAGAGTCGGCATAACTTCTATGCTATATTTTAGTCTTGCAGCAAATCACGCCAAAAGTGTGCCCTATGCCTGTTCAGACACGCTTGCTTGATACCGTTGGTGCAAAATAAGAACCGTTCATGCAAAAATTTTGTGTGAGCGGTTTTTTTGCCTATAATAGGGGAAACAAATTGTAATTGATGTTACCTTATTTGCAGGTCGTGTTTACTAACCTTTTATTTATTTCCTTTTATGTTAAGATACCATATGGAGGGGAGATCGTGGAGATAGAGACGAGACAAATAGACGGTAAACCATTAACCGTAATTATTGAATATCCCATATTAGATACGAAAACCAAAAAACTGATTAAAAAAGTGAAATCTCTTGATTTGATGGTCAGTGGTAATAGCAAAGGAAAAGTTTTTCAATTGCATATATCGGATATATACTACGCGGAATCAGTAGAAAGAAAAACTTTTTTATACACGAAAGATGAAGTGTATATGACGGATAAAAAATTATACGAATTAGAGGAAGTATTTAGCGAGGCAGGGGTTATACGAATCAGTAAATCCTGTCTGGTAAACGTGGATATGCTTTACAGCATAAGACCGCTGGTGAACAGCCAGCTTGAAGCGACATTGCTCAATGGTGAAAAGCTGATTGTTACAAGAACTTATTTGAAAAGTATTAAGAATATTTTGAAGGAGGTCGTATGGTGTTGAAAGACTGTGGCACGGAGAAAAAGGTTAAGCAGAAGAAAATCAAGCAAAAATTCAGCTGGCGGCTCATGTATAAACAAAGATATCTGCTTTTCATGTCGGTTCCGTTCATTATTTGGCTGATTATTTTTAAGTACATACCGTTATGGGGCTGGACAATGGCATTTCAGGACGTCAAACCTGCAACCTTTGCCCTTCCCTTTTTTGAACGGACATTTGTCGGATTTGAAAATTTTAGAAAAGCTTTTACAGACCGTATTTTTGTGCAGACAATGATCAATACAATCGGTCTTAGTATATTGGGTATTGCACTTGAAACGATTTCGGCGATTGTATTTGCTCTGATGCTTAACGAGCTTCGTTATGTCAAATTTAAAAAGATAACGCAGACTATTTCCTATCTGCCGCATTTCGTATCATGGGTAGTTATTGCAAGTATTGCGAAGATGGTATTCAATGATGGCGGAATGATTGATACACTTACCGGAAAAAGCCTGAAATTGATGTCAACCAACTCTGTGCTGTTTTGGGTTGTTATTTGTATCATCAATGTCTGGAAGGAAGTTGGCTGGGATGCGATTGTATATCTTTCAGCAATGGCGGGAATCGATCAGGGACTCTACGAAGCTGCTAAAGTGGATGGGGCGAACAGATTACAGCGGATTTGGCATATTACACTGCCGGGCATTAAACCTACCATTGTCGTATTGCTGATTATGGGCGTCGGAGGCGCCCTGAATGTCGGTATGGAACGTCAGATGCTGTTAAGTAATGCAATCGTTCAGGATCATGCAATGGTACTTTCCTGGTTTTCTTATTTGAGAGGTATCGGCAATAACAATTACGGTCTCGGTACTGCAATCGGTATGTTCCAGTCTTTAGTAGGTATTACACTGCTTCTGATTGCAAACAAGATTGCCTCATTGCTTGGCGAAAGCAGGCTGGTATAAGGAGGGACTGTCATGGGAAATGTTAAAGCAGCGGGCAAGATTAAAAGCAGCGACAGATATCTTGACTATGTACTGGTGGTTCTGTTTGTTCTGATCATTATTGTAACATTGTATCCTTTTTTGAACGTTTTGGCGATTTCGCTGAATGATCCGGTAGATACCATGCGGAATATCAATTTTGTTCTCCCGAGAAAATTTACATTGTACAACTACCAGTATGTGTTTAGGGAAAATGATTTGTTTGGCGCATTCATGATTTCCGTGGCAAGGACATTGATTGGTACGGGGGCGGGCGTCATCTGCACCTCTATGGTGGCATATGTGCTCAGCAGAAGGGACTTCTATTTCAATAAGCTTTTTACCATGTTGTTTATCATTACGATGTACGTCAGCGGCGGGTTGATTCCGGAATACCTGCTTTTGGCAAGGACGATGAAGCTGACAAACAACTTTTTGGTATATATATTACCCGGTCTTGTCTGGGTATACAATATTATTCTGGTTCGCTCCTACATAGATGGGCTTCCGGATGCATTGCAGGAAGCAGCAAGGATTGACGGAGCAAATGATGTATATATTTGGGGGAGGATAATTGTCCCGCTTTGCAAACCGGTAATGGCAACAGTGGCGCTTTTCGTGGCAGTCGGGCAGTGGAATTCTTTTATGGATACCTACCTGTATGCCAAAAAGCTTCCCACGTTACAGTATCTGCTCTATGAAATTATGCAGCAGGCGACAACAAAGATAGACTCGCACACGGCTTCGCAGCAGCTGACAACCACGACAGTATCGCCGCTTTCCGTGCGGATGGCGGTTACCATTATCGCTACACTGCCAATCCTGATAGTTTATCCTTTCCTACAGAAGTATTTTGTAGGCGGTATGACGATTGGTGCAGTCAAAGACTGAGCTAATAAAAAAATAAGGAGGATTTTTTATGAAAAAGAAAAAACTTATGGCAATGCTGCTTGCAGTAACAATGATAGCAGCATCCCTGAGTGCATGCGGCGACAAGCCAAATGACGACACGTCAAATGGCAGCAGCAATTCAGCAGAAAATACTGACGGCACGCCGTCAGGCACAGACAATGAACAGGCGGATGTGCCGGAATCTCTGGACGAAATTACACTTACTTTCTACAGTGCGGACGGTCAGGCTGACCCTTGGACAGACCCTGTAGCGCTTGCTATTACTGCCGCAACGGGAGTAAAGCTGGATACAAGTTATCCCTTGTCTTCCGAGGAAGAAGATATTGCATTGATGATTGCCGAAGGCAACTATCCTGATTTGATTTTTGCAAAGGGTTCTGCCGGAAACTTGATTGATGCCGGAGCACTCATTGACTTGACAGATTTGATTGAAGAGTATGGTCCCAATATTAAGAAGATGTATGGGGAAGAACTTGCAAAATTAAAATATTCTGCAGATGATCCTGCTATTTATCAGTTATCTTCTTACAATGTAGGCGGTGTGGTTTATGAGACAGGCGGTACACTGCAGCTTCAGTGGGATCTTGTAAAAGAGAATGATTATGCGATTCCGCAGTCACTGGAAGAATGGGAAAAGATGCTGAAGGACTACATGGCTGCACATCCGACAACGGAGGATGGCTATGAGACCATAGGTCTGACCATTTCCTGCAGCGACTGGCACTGGTATATTACACTGGCAAATCCCGCAGGCTTTATCGCTGATGGAGCACCGGATAACGGACAGTGGCTGATTGATGAAAATTACAACGCAGTATATAAATTCTGTTCCGAGAATGAAAGAGAATATTTCAGATGGCTGAGCCGCATGTATGACGAAGGCATACTGGATAACAACTTTGCAACACAGACACATGAAGATTACATCGCAAAAATTGCGACCGGTCAGGTACTTTCCATTATTGATTCAAACTGGGATTACAATGATGCAATCACAATTCTGAAAGCCGATGGAAAATTAGGCAAAACCTATGCAGAGTTACCGTTTACCATGGATGAAGATATAAAGTGTGCTACTCTGATGTATCAAGGTCTTACGACCGGTTACGGTGTTGGTATCTCCGTAGATTGTAAAGACCCCGTAAGAGCTATTAAGTTCCTTGACTATCTGTGTTCTGATGAAGGTCAGGTATTGACACATTGGGGCATTGAAGGTGTGAACTATGAGATTGATGAAAACGGACACCGCTACAGACCGCAAGAAGAAATCGATTATAGTAATACTGATACAGAATATAAAAAGGTCACAGGTGTAGGCTTCCATACATATCCCTTCCCGACATATGGTGATGGCATTGTGGATTCTACCGGAAGCACCTATACAACAACAAGCAAGGATTCCGTTATCAATAACTATACTACAGAACAACAGGCTGGTTGTGCAGCATGGGGAGTTGAGCTTTTGACCGATCTTTACCCGCAGCCGAGTGAGTTTGCAACACCTCCTTACTCTGCAATTTGGGCATATGCAAAACCGAGCGAGTTCTCAGAAATCGAAGCGCTTCTTGATGAAATTGCATGGCCCGGATTGATTAAGTGTATCACGGATCCTGTTGACAGCTTCGATGCAAATTACGATAAGATGATAAGTGATTTTGAAAGCGTTGGGCTCTACGAGGCACAGGAAATGCTGACAGAAATTATAAAAGAAAAAGTTGCAATGGTTCAGTAAATCCAATCAACTACGTGAAAGAAAAGGAAGT
>CAMWUP010000164.1 GCA_947177465.1 uncultured Lachnospiraceae bacterium | reverse complement strand
CGGCCTCCGCAGAGCAGAGAGGCCGCATGATAACATATGGCAATGAGCATCATATTGAGCGCTGGGCAGGGTGCCGGAATCTTATCGCGGCGCATATAGTAAATCTGCGCAGGCTGTCCTCCTGTGGCGGAAGGCGTAATAGAGCTGACATAAAAGCCTGCAAAAGAATATCCCAGACAACGGCCGTAAGGCGCATGATGCCCCAGACGCCCTAATATCAGATGGGTACACATTGCTTCACACCCTACATAACACAGCATAAGAAGCAGCCCCAACAACAAAAACTGCGGCTTTAACTGCTTCAAACTCGCCCAAAGGAGCGCTGCAGAGTTATCTTTAAACAGCATTACGCCTGTTACCGCCATCAATGCTGCCATCATCAAAAGACCAAATATGACTTTCTTCCTCTGCATCATGCTGCCGCCTCCATTTTTCCCACCAGCGCTCCAACCAGTCTGTTTAACATTGCCGAATCCATCTGCTTCTGCATCCCTTCCTCCTGCGCTACTGCAGATAGCAGCCTGTTTTCATCTAAAATAAGCTCTCTGATTTCTTCTGCACAATTTGTATGCTCTGCCACCCAGCCAATGCCTTTCTCCTTCATCCAGCGTGCATTATTTTTCTCCTGCAAAAGGACCGGCTGCCATGCAAAGACAGGCACCCTGGCAAAGATTGCCTCAAATAACGTAATTCCGCCGGGCTTCGTCACGATTAAATCTGCCTTTGCCATATAGTCCCATACCCTGTCTGCGTAGCCGATTACCTGAATATGCTCCCAGCGCCCGTACAGGCGTTCAAACAGCTTCTTGTTGTGTCCGGTGATAATGGTCGTGTGGACATCCGGAATCGCGTTGAGCGTCTCATAAAATTGCGCATCCTTGGGCAAAAGTCCCAGACCTCCTCCCATAATCAAAAGCTCTTTTCCTTTTTTTGTATTATCACGGGACAATTGCCTGAATTCCTCCCTGACCGGAATACCTGTGACACACACAAGGTTCGGATTCACGCCCTTTTCTGCCAGCCTTTGCCGGATTTCCCCACTCGGCGCCAGATAACAGTCCGTATTTTTGTTAATCCACTCCGGATGGGCAGTCACATCCGTAATACAGGTAATCAGCGGCAGGGTAGTCCCTGTTTTTTCCTTAAACCGCGATATAAGCTGTGCGCACAGCGGATGGGTGGCAAGCACCACATCCGGACTTTTCTCTTCCAACAGCTCCGACAACCTGTTAAAAAATGTGCCTTCCATAATCGGTCTTGCATCCGAATGACTCAGAGAAGTAAATTTGTAATACGTATTGAAAATGGAACTTCCATGAAAAACCATCAGATTGAAACCCTTATACATAGCCTGTGACAGCTTTGGCATGGCATATGCCGGAAAATCCATCACTTCCACAGCCGCCTCTGGAAATCCACGAAGTAACTGCTGCCGCAGACTCTCCGCCGCAATCCAGTGTCCCATACCAAACTTACCTGACAGAATCAAAATATTCATACCACATTCTCCTTTCGGTCTTACAGGATTATGATACCAATCCTTTCTAAACCTTAACCCGAAACAAACCGAAAGAATTTTGAAAGAAAACAGCCATAAATCCTAAAAAGAATTTACGGCCCTTTCCCTCATCCTGCTTTTTTGCTCTTACTCATTATGCTTCCTCAAACAAAAAAAGCACGTAAAACGTGCCTTTCATGCTGGTGGCGGGACTTGAACCCGCACTGTGTCGCCACAAACAGATTTTGAGTCTGCCGCGTCTGCCATTCCGCCACACCAGCTTACTGCTTTTACAGCCGAATATTATCTTACCATATTCGGCTGTTCTTGACAAGCGTTTTTTAGAAATTAATTTGATTGTAAATGTCATAGCCGTCAAAGGTTGCAAAATAATCCTTCGGCGTCTCCGCTCTCCTGATAAGCTGTACACTGCCATCCTCTTTCAAAAGCAGCTCCGCCGATTTAAGCTTGCCGTTATAGTTGTAGCCCATGGCATAGCCGTGTGCGCCGGTGTCATGAATCACCAGATAATCGCCCTTCTCCACCTTGGGCAGCATCCTGTCAACTGCAAATTTATCATTGTTCTCGCAGAGAGAACCTGTCACATCATATTTGTAATCACAAGAAGCATTTTCTTTTCCCAGCACGGTAATGTGGTGGTAAGCGCCATACATTGCAGGGCGCATCAGATTGACGGCGCAGGCGTCCACGCCGATATACTCCTTGTGGGTGTGCTTTTCATGGATTGCCGTCGTCACCAAATGTCCGTAGGGGCCCATCATAAACCGTCCCAGCTCCGTATAAATCGCCACATCACCCATGCCTGCCGGAACCAGAATTTCTTCATATACCTTGCGCACACCTTCACCAATAATACGAATATCATTCGGCATGTCCTCCGGTTTGTAAGGAATACCGATACCGCCCGAAAGATTGATGAAGCTGATATGTGCGCCCGTCTTATCACGAAGCTGTACCGCCAGTTCAAACATAGACTTTGCCAGTGTCGGATAATAGTCATTTGTCACGGTATTGCTCGCTAGAAAAGCGTGCATACCGAAATTCTCCGCGCCCTTCTCCTTCAATATCCGGAAGCCCTCAAACATCTGCTCTGTGGTAAAGCCGTACTTTGCGTCCCCGGGGTTGTCCATAATGCTGTTTGCAATGGCAAAATATCCGCCTGGATTAAAACGGCAGCTTATGGTCTTAGGAATGTAACCGATGGTTTTTTCCAAAAAATCAATGTGGGTAATATCGTCGAGATTGATAATGGCGTTCAGCTTGGCCGCATAAGCATATTCCTGTGCGGGCGTATCGTTGGAGGAAAACATAATGTCCTCTCCCTTCATACCCATAGCTTCACTCAGCATAAGCTCCGTGAGCGAGGAGCAGTCGCAGCCACAGCCATACTCCCGCAATATATCAATTAAAAACGGATTGGGGGTCGCCTTCACCGCAAAAAATTCCTTGTAGCCCTTATTCCACGCAAACGCCTCCTTCAACGCCTTTGCATTTTCGCGGATTCCCTTCTCATCGTAAATATGAAAAGGCGTAGGATATGTTTTCGTGATTTCTGCAATCATTTCCTTGGTCACAAATGCTTTTTTCATCGTGTCTTAAGCCTTTCTTCTGTCAGTCTCATTTATTTTTAGATATTAACGGTTTTTCTGCTTTTAGTCAACCCTTAATTAAGGAAACTCTGATGCGCGCATTTCCTGAGAAGCGCCTGCTTCATGCAATCAAGTCCTGTATCACCTCTCCTGCAAGCAGAAGCCCCGCAATACTCGGCACATAGGAAATACTGCCGGGCACCGCACGCCTGCTGCCGGCTGCTTTCCCTCTCTCTGTCCCGCATGTAGATACATTCTCCTCTGCCTCCTGTCCGGACGCCTCTTCTTCCTCCAACTCTTGATATATGTCTCTCGGCTGTAATGCCGGTTCTGAAGAACAGACCACCTTCAGGGACTTAATATCCCGTTTTCTCAGTTCCCTGCGCATCACCCTCGCCAATGGGCACATCTGCGTTTTATAAATATCCGTCACGGCAAACGCAGAAGGATTGCGCTTATTACCCGCTCCCATCGCTGAGATAACCGGCGTACCGGCATGCTTTGCACGTGTAATGATTTCCAGCTTTGCCGCAACCGTATCCACAGCATCCACCACATAATCATAAGAAAAGAAATTAAAATCCTCTGCGTTTTCAGGCAGAAAAAAACAGGTATGGATTTCTACCTGCGCCTTCGGATTGATATCCAGTATTCTTTCCCGCATAACCTCCGTTTTATACCGCCCGACAGTGGAATGAAGGGCGATTACCTGCCTGTTGATATTTGACAGGGAAACCACATCATTGTCCACAAGCACCAGACTGCCAACGCCGCTTCTCGCCAACGCCTCCGCCACATGACCTCCCACGCCGCCGATACCAAAGACTGCAACCCGGGCGGCACGCAGCTTTTCCATGGCGTCCCGCCCTATCAGCATCTCCGTTCTCAAAAATTCGTTCATTACAAGCCTCTCATCAATGTAATTTTCAATCCAGCCTCACTTCTATTTGTTTTCTATCTGCCAGTCTATCGGACTTTCTCCGTTTGCCTTTAAAAATTCATTGGCACGGCTGAAATGCTTACATCCGAAAAATCCTCTGTATGCAGACAACGGACTTGGGTGCGGCGCCTGTAAAATCAAATGCTTCGGATTGGTCAGCATAGGGATTTTACTCTGCGCCGGTTTTCCCCAAAGCAGATACACAACGGGTCTGTCCTGTGCATTGACCGCCTGTATAATGGCATCCGTAAACTGTTCCCAGCCGCGACCCTTATGGGAATTTGCCTGATGTGCCCGAACCGTGAGCACTGTGTTTAACAATAAAACCCCCTGTTTTGCCCACTTTTCCAAATAACCGTTATTGGGAATCTCACATCCCAAATCGTCATGCAGCTCCTGATAGATATTCTGCAGGGAAGGCGGAATCTCCTTTTGGGAAAGCGGCACTGAAAAACTTAATCCATGCGCCTGATTTTCATTGTGATACGGGTCCTGCCCTAAAATCAGAACCTTCACCTCGCCAAGCGGCGTCAAATGCAGCGCGTTGAAAATATCCTCTGACGGTGGATATATCACTGTTCGACTGTATTCATCCTTCACAAACTGAAACAATTCCTTATAATACGGCTTCTTAAACTCTTCCTGTATGGCGGGAAGCCAATCGTTATCAATCATTGCCATATCTGCTCCTCCTATCGCACCGCGGCTGTTCTGCAAACGGCTGCTCATCTACAGCCGAACAGATACGCCTCTATTCCGCAAGTATTCCTTTACTTTTTTGATTTCCAGTTCCTTGTAATGAAAAAGGGAAGCTGCAAGCGCCGCCTGTGCGCCGCCCTCCGTCAGCGCCTCGTAAAAATGTGCCTCACACCCTGCGCCGCCGGATGCAATCACCGGAATCCGCACCGCCCCTGAGATTTCCTTTGTCAGTGCGATATCATAGCCTGCCTTGGTACCGTCACAATCCATACTGGTGAGCAGAATCTCTCCCGCTCCCAGACTTTCCGCTTTCACTGCCCATTCCACAGCATTGATACCCATATCAATGCGCCCGCCGTTTTTATATATATGAAAACTGCCGTCGGCACACCTCTTTGCATCAATTGCCACCACCACGCATTGGCTGCCGAATTTGTCCGCTGCCTCTGCAATCAGCTCCGGATGCATAATTGCCGCAGAATTAACTGCAATCTTGTCAGCGCCCTCACGCAGCAGCAGCTTAAAGTCAGCCACAGTTCTGATTCCACCGCCAACAGTAAAGGGTATAAATACCTTTTCCGCCACTCTGCGCACCATATCCGCCACTGTAGCACGGTTGTCGCTTGACGCTGTAATGTCCAGAAACACCAGCTCGTCCGCTCCCGCCTTGTCGTATGCTGCCGCAGTTTCTACAGGGTCGCCTGCATCCCTTAAAGCTACAAAATTAATACCTTTTACCACCCTGCCATCCTTTACGTCCAGGCAGGGAATAATTCTTTTTGTATGCATTAGGCTTCCTCCCTCTTGAGACTGACAAAGTTACGCAAAATGGAAAGCCCTGTATTTGAGCTTTTTTCCGGATGAAACTGACACGCAAACACATTACCGCTCTCTATGGAAGCATGAATCTGTACGCCGG
>CAMWUP010000163.1 GCA_947177465.1 uncultured Lachnospiraceae bacterium | reverse complement strand
TGTTACTATTAGAAGAGAAATGGGAAGAGATATTGACGGCGCCTGCGGACAACTTCGAAGAAGTCACATATTATTGCAAGGAGAATGACGGTGTTAAAGCCGTTTTCCATTACCGACATAGGAAAGAAAAGAAAACTAAATCAGGATTATGTTTATACATCTGAACGGCCTGTGGGAAATCTGCCAAATCTTTTTATTGTGGCGGACGGCATGGGAGGGCATAACGCAGGCGATTATGCCTCCAAATTTACAGTGGAGACCATTGTGGGAGAAATCAAACATGCCACAGAACAAAATCCAGAAAGAATTTTAAAGAGGGCGATAGAAACCGCCAACGGCAAGGTTCTTCGGATGGCAGGCGAAAATCCGGACATGGAAGGCATGGGCACCACTGTGGTTGCGGCTACCTGCATAGGAGAAGAGCTGCATGTTGCCAATGTGGGGGATTCGCGGCTATATGTGATTGGCGAGAAGATTGCCCAGGTTACAAGAGACCATTCCCTTGTGGAAGAGATGATACGGATGGGTGGGATAGACAGGCAGTCGGCCAGAAACCATCCGGACAAAAATATTATTACAAGAGCGATAGGGGCGGAAGAATATATCGATATTGACTTTTTTCATGTCAGTCTGTCAAAAGGGGACATTGTGCTGATGTGCTCGGACGGTTTGACCAATATGCTTGAGGATGAAGAAATCCGTATGATTTTAAACGGACAGAGAGATATTGTGGAAAAAGCAGAGCAGCTGGTTAAGGCGGCCAACAATAATGGCGGCAGGGACAATATAACAGTAGTGATTATCGAGCCGTTTGCAGAATAGTTGAGGAGTGAAGCAGTATCGCAAGGCACAGCTTGCGGTATGCATAGGAGTAAACATGATTAAAATCGGAATGATGATTGGAGAACGCTACGAAATACTGGAAAAAATCGGAACCGGCGGCATGTCGGACGTATATAAAGCAAAATGTCACAAGCTGAATCGTTTCGTGGCGGTAAAGGTGCTGAAGCAGGAATTCTCAGAAAATGCCAATTTTGTGTCCAAGTTCCGCATAGAGGCGCAGGCGGCAGCAGGGCTTATGCATCCCAATATTGTGAATGTATATGATGTCGGCGAAGAAAATGATATTTACTATATTGTAATGGAGCTGGTCGAAGGAATTACCCTGAAAAAATATATCGAGAAGAAGGCAAGGCTGTCCTACAAGGAGGCGGTCAGCATCGCCATTCAGGTATCCATGGGCATAGAGGCGGCACACAACAATCATATTATCCACAGGGATATTAAGCCGCAGAATATCATTATATCCAAAGAAGGAAAGGTAAAGGTAACGGATTTTGGCATCGCCAAAGCAGCAACCAGCAATACCATAACCTCCAATGTGATGGGCTCTGTTCACTACACTTCCCCCGAACAGGCGAGGGGCGGCTACAGTGATGAGAAGAGCGATATCTATTCGTTAGGTATCACCATGTTTGAGATGCTGACAGGGCGCGTACCTTTTAACGGAGAGACTACGGTGGCAATTGCCATCAAGCATATTCAGGAAGAGATACCAAGTCCCAAGGATTTTGTGCCGGAGATTCCGGCGGGTGTTGAGCTGATTGTTTTAAAATGCTGCCAGAAAAGTCCGGACAGAAGATATCAGTCGATGGCAGAATTGATTGACGACCTGAAGCAGTCGCTCATCAATCCGGAGGATACCTTTGTTGTGTTTAACGATCCGGACGAGGATGCGGCGACAAGATTTATTTCTGACAATGAAATGGCGCAGATAAAGCGTCAGTCGGAGCGCAGGGATTATATGGAGGAAACCCTGCGGTTAAAGAATGATACAGAGGTAATAGAAGAGGACGAGTATCCGGAAGAGGATTATGAGGACGGCTATGACCCGAAGATGGAGAGAATCACCACGATTCTTGCTGTGGTGGCGGGGCTTATTATTTGCTGTGTAATCATTTATTTTGTGGGAAAGATTACCGGTATTTTTGGACTTGGCGGAGATGAGAAAGAAACGCCGACAACGGAATCGACGATTGTAGAGAGTGAAATGGTGCCGATGATAAAGGTTTCCGGAATGTCTGTCGCGGAGGCGCAGAAGCAGCTTCGGGACCTTGGGCTTGTGACAGAGTTAAGCTATGTGGAGTCGGAGGCATATGAGCAGAATATTGTAATCAGCGCGGATATCACGGAAGGCACCTCCGTGAAGAAGGGTACCACGGTGACACTTACAGTCAGCGCAGGTACGGAGGGTAGAGAAGTGCCGAATGTCACGGGATATTCCTATGAAGACGCAGCCAACCAGCTTGCGGGACAGGGGTTTGCAGTCAACAAAACGGAGAGTTATTCCGCTGATGTGGAAAGGGGAAATGTCATTTCCCAAAGTCCGGCAGGCGGGAAAGCGCCGATTGGTTCCGTGATAACGGTAAATGTCAGTCTGGGACAGGAGGACAATAAGGTCAGAGTGCCGGATTTGATGGGACGACCGGAGGACGAGGCGGTGGCCATGCTGATTGAAGCGGGACTTGCCGTGACGACGGGAGAGGTCTACTCCAGTGAGTATGAGCTGGGGGAGGTATGTTACCAGAGCTATTCTTACGGTTCCTATGTGGAGCCTGGGACAACTGTGGAAATCAAGGTAAGCCTTGGTGCTGAGTCCGTCACATACAAGTATAATGCGAGTATAGAGGGACCTACTTTAGAGGAGGCTCCCGACTATGTTCCGGGGACTTCGGTGGGTGTGACAATTGTAGCAGACAATGGCAAGGTGCTTTTGGATACCACCACGACCACCTTTCCTCTGGCAGCCAATCATAATGGAATTCCTTCCCCGAGAGGAACCATTACCTTCACTTACACGGTGACGCTGCCGAGCACGACCACCACCGATGAAGCGGGGGCGACAATTACGATTCCGGGGGCTACCGAGAGCAGAACCTTTACGCGTGCGGTAGAGTTTGTGAAAGAATAAGAGGGATATCGGAAGCAGTATGCAGGGAAAAATAGTAAAAGGAATTGCGGGCTTCTATTACGTGCATGTGGAGGGCGAAGGCGTCTATGAATGTAAGGCAAGAGGCATTTTCCGCAAAGAGAATGTGAAACCGTTAGTCGGCGATGATGTGGAGATAGACATCTTGCCAAAGGAAGGACAAAAGGGCAGCATTATGGCGCTGCTCCCCAGAAGAAATGAACTGGTGCGTCCGAATGTGGCGAATATTGACCAGGCGCTTATCATCTTTTCCATGGCAAAGCCGGCGCCCAGCCTCAATCTTCTGGATCGTTTTCTGATTATGATGAGGCAGAAGAAGCTGCCCTGTATTATCTGCTTTAACAAAAAGGACATTGCAGAAAGTAGGGATGTGGAGCGGCTTACGGAAGCTTACAGAGACTGCGGCTGCCGCATTCTTTTTGTGAGTGCGAAGGAAAAAGAGGGCATTGAAGCGCTTCATGCGCTCTTAGAGAAAAAAACGACCACCGTGGCAGGACCGAGCGGTGTCGGCAAATCTTCCCTGATAAATTGTCTGTGCAAATCTTCTGTCATGGAAACCGGAGAAATCAGCGAAAAGATTGAGAGAGGAAAGCATACAACGAGGCATGCGGAGCTGCTTTTTTCAAAGGACGGCACCTATCTGATGGATACCCCGGGCTTCAGCTCCCTGTCACTTTTCGATATGGAGAAGGAGGAGCTTTCCGCTTACTATCCTGAATTTGCACCCTACACGGACAAATGCCGCTTCCGCGGCTGCGTACATATAAGCGAGCCGGTATGCGGTGTAAAGGAGGCACTTGCAGAGGGAGAAATCAGCAGAGTGCGCTATGAGAATTATGTGCTGCTGTTTGAGGAACTGAAGAATAGGAGGAAACAAAGAGGAGACGGAAGGGCATGACAGCAAGGCGCCGATTAGAAACTGTTAGGTTGAGCCTTAATACCGAGAAAAAGGACAAGGCATGAAAAAATGTCTTGTCCTTTCTGAAATGTTGGAGGAATTTATTGTATGACGGAATTGAAAGCAAAGGAATATAAGAAATTTGAATATATTAAGCACATCAGAGAAGATGGTTCGGAGTTTTGGAGTGCGAGAGAGTTGGCGGATGCGTTAGAATATTCAAAATGGGAAAATTTTTCAAAAGTAATCGGGCGTGCTATGATTGCTTGTGAAAACAGCGGACACAATGTATCTGACGATTTTCCTGAGGTCAGGAAAATCGTAGATGCAGGCGCAACAAACAAGCCGATAAAAGATTATGAACTTTCAAGATATGCCTGTTATCTGATTGTGCAAAACGGAGATCCAAGAAAAGAAGTAATCGCTTTAGGACAGACGTATTTCGCTATACAGACATATAGACAGGAAGTTGCCGATCATTTTAATCAGTTGGATGAGGATAGAAGACGAGGGTTGCGCTATCCGCTTTTTTTTGCGTTTTAAGAGGGTTATTTAACGTCCCTTGCCCCGTTCCTGCTCTGGGGCTTTTGCCTGCCTTAAAATGCTATCTACGTTCTGCTTGATCGTGTCGTATTGTTTGACTTTCTTTTTCAGCTTCCCGTACTCTTGATACAGCTTATCCTTTTTCTCTGTAAGTTCCTTGTACTCCGTGTGTAGCTTTTGAAGTCGGGCAGTTTCCCGCCGTTCCTTGCCGCCTGCAACGTCTTAGCGGCGGCTTCGTGAATGATGATACTGCTTTCATTCCCACGCAGGAACTTTTCTTTGTCCTTTGCCTTTTTGTACTCTGCATAGACAGCCTTTGTCTGTTGGTATGCAGATATGTTTTTCATCAAAAGGGATATGTCGGACAGACGTTTTTCCAAGTCTTTCAATGTGGCGGAGGTCTGTTCGCTTTCCGTATGCACTTCATCAAGAACCGTCTGCAACTGTTCATATTCTGAAATGTCATGCTCCGTGAGGAAATTCAAAGTCTTTGCCGCCTGCTTTAAGTTGTGTATCTTCGCCCATTGTTCGTAACCTTTGCTTTCCGCTGCCTTGATACTGTTCTGTATATCTATCAACAGGGAGATACCCGCTTTTTCCTGCCTTAACGCTTTCGGCTTCGCCCGGTATGTTCCGGCGATCCTTTCCGTTATGGCTTCCACCGTGTAGGCTTCTCCAAGCGTCTTAGAGCGTGTGAAGCGTTCCTGCCCCGGTGCCGAGTACATTGAAATCAACACCACCGACACCGCCGAGGCGGGCTGCCCCCCGCCAAAGCATGAAATCCTTTTGACAGTGTGTTTTCCTAATAAAATGCAATCTTATGCTTGCTACGAAAGTTTCTCCTAATCTTAACTACAACGGAAATCCCTGTTTTGCCAAACAAACATAAAAAATTGGACGTAAATAATAATAGTAAAGCAGAAAAGGAAGCAGCCTATTACAGCCATTTCCTTTTTTTGCTTTGCTTATTATTCCTCTGTTAATTCTGCAACTTTAATATGTTCTTGAATTGCTTCTATTTCCGCCTTTATGAGCAATGCATTATGATTTACATTGCATATAACATAAGGGGGCATTTTTTGCAATTTGAGCATTTCTATTTGCTCTGAAATACCAATATAAAAATTTTTTAAATATTCCAAACGTTTTGATAAGATGTCAATGGCACTATCTTTATCAAATACTTTTATGAAAAATGCTGCTATCATAAAAGGAACAAAATCATATTCAAAGTGCTCTATATATAAT
>CAMWUP010000162.1 GCA_947177465.1 uncultured Lachnospiraceae bacterium | reverse complement strand
GAATTGTGCAGCTTGCGGAGCGGGGCGGTATGTCTGTCGGCGTTATGAAGAAGGCGCTAGCCATAGCAGGAGCGCATCTGCGTGTGGCGTGCAGTTATGTGTACAGACTGCATACAGAGGAAAGGACCGCTGACATTTTGGCGGACTGGTACCGGAAAGGGACGGTTTCGCCTTTGGACCAAGAGAAGAGTCCGGCACAAGGAGAGCTATTATTTTCGGAGAAGCCGGTGGTAAATGCTTCTTATATGGTGCTGCCTCTTTGTAAAGGAGAGGAAGGCATGAGTCTCTGCTTTTGCAGGGAGGAGAACAGCCCTGGCTTTACCGTGCAGGAGGTCGGGTTTGCGGCAGATGTGGCAAAGCTTTTGCAGAATATGCTGGCAGGACAGAAAGCGCCAAATCCTTTGACAGAGCCTGATACTTTGCTTACCGGTATTCTGGACAATGTATGCTGCGGTATCTACATAAAGGATAAAGAATCCGGAGAGGTTCTTTTTGCAAACAAAAGACTACAGAATGTTTTTTCGGCGGAGCTTGCGGAGGGCGTTTTTGAGCAGCTTTTAGAGAGCGCCGGCGACCATAAGGCGGGCGGACTCTATGAGGTAAACGACGCTGCGAGGAAGAGGTGGTACGACCTTCTTCATGCACAAATCCGATGGACGGACGGCAGGGAAGCGGTACTGTATTCTCTTTATGACATTACGGACAAGAAGGCATGTCAGGAAAAAATAGAGCAGCAGGCTTATACGGATTTTCTGACAGGGCTTTATAACAGAATCTGCTGCGAGCGGGATTTGGCGTGGTATGTGGAGGATGCCAAAAAGCGCGGCGTAAAGGGCGGTCTGCTCTATATAGACTTAGACGATTTTAAGCACATCAACGACGGGCTGGGACATAAGTACGGCGATGTGCTCTTAAAGGAGATATCCGGCGCGCTGTCCCGCATCAACGGAATCAGAACGACCTGTTACAGGGTAGGCGGGGATGAGTTTGTCATTCTGGTCCCACCGGAGAGTTATGCGGAGTTTGACAATATTATTGCAGATATCCAGAGCGTGTTTACACAGCCATGGAATCTGCACAACGGGGATTATTACTGTACCATGAGTATGGGCATCGTCACATTTCCGGATGACGGGGACAATGTGCAGGATATCATCAAAAAATCGGATATTGCCATGTATGAAGCAAAGAATAAGGGCAAAAACCGTTGCGCGCGTTATGCGGAGGGGACGGACAGCTATTCCGGCAGGCGGCTCGATATGGAAAAGAATATGCGGGATGCTGCTGTGGCAGGCTACGGAGAGTTTGAGGTGTATTACCAGCCTATTATCGATATTTCCCAGCCGGCGCTGCCTTGTACGGGTGCGGAAGCCTTGATACGCTGGAACAGCGCAACGCTGGGCTTTATTTCACCGGCAGAATTTATTCCGCTTGCCGAATATCTGGGACTGATTAATCCCATCGGCAGTCATGTGCTGCAGGAGGCATGCAGGGAATGTAAGAAATGGAATGACAATGGCTACCCGGGCTACAAGGTCAATGTCAATCTCTCCGTTGTGCAGCTATTGCAGCCGGATATTGTGGAAACCATCCGGCAGACGCTTGTGGAGACAGGCGTAAGACCCCACAATCTTACCCTGGAAGTGACGGAGAGCCTTGCCATCAATGATATGGTGCGGATGAAGGAAATTCTGATGAATATCAAGGCGCTGGGCGTCAGGATTGCGCTGGATGACTTTGGAACCGGCTATTCTTCCCTAAACCACATCAGGGAGATTCCTTTCGACGTGATTAAGGTGGACCAGAGCTTTGTCAGGGATTTGGCGGAGGACGCCTACTCGCAGTCTTTTATCAAGATGGTGGCGGAGCTGGCGGAGACTATTGGCGTCAGTATTTGTGTGGAAGGAATCGAGACCGAAGAGCAGTACAGGGTACTGGAGGGCATGAAGGTAAGGATGGTGCAAGGCTACTATTTTGACCGTCCCATGCCGCGTCGGGATTTTGAGAAAAAATACATTTAAGCGGGCGGATAAGAACCTGCAGCAAGGAGGAAACATGTATTCACTGGAACAGGAGTTAAAGGAAAACAGCTATCCCGGGAGAGGGATTGTCATCGGAAGGTCGAAGGACGGCAGGTATGCGGTGACGGCGTATTTTATCATGGGGCGCAGTACAAACAGCCGTAACCGTATTTTTGTGGAGGAAGGCGAGGGAATCCGCACGGAGGCTTTTGATTCGTCCAAGTTAGAGGACCCCAGCCTGATTATTTATGCGCCGGTTCGTGTTTTGGGAAACAGGACGATTGTGACGAACGGCGACCAGACAGATACGGTTTACGAGGGCTTTGAAAAGGGTCTAACCTTTGAAGAAGCTTTGCAAAGCCGTGAGTTTGAGCCTGATGCGCCGAACTATACGCCTCGTATCTCAGGCGTTATGCAGGTGGAAAACGGCAGTTATCGTTATGCCATGTCCATCTTAAAGAGCAATGACGGCGATGCATCCTCCTGTCTGCGATACACCTTCGACTATGAGAATCCGGCAGCCGGAGAGGGCCGTTTTATCCACACCTACATGCATGACGGCGCACCACTCCCCAGCTTTTTGGGCGAACCGAAAAAGGTAGAAATTCCCGACGACATGGAAGGCTTCACCGAAATGCTCTGGAGCAGCTTAAATGAAGAAAATAAAGTGTCCCTTTTCGTAAGATATATCGATATTGCAACAGGCGAATACCGGACAAAGATTGTCAACAAAAACCAGTAGGACACGTAAATGCGAAATTCTTTTTGCAAACGCCTGCGTTGGAATACACAATATGCACAATGACAACAGCATAGTTTCTAAGTTTTGCAACCAACTGAAAAAACGAAAAAAGGAGAAAAGACATGAACGAAATCGAACTGAAATACGGCTGTAACCCCAACCAGAAGCCGTCCCGCATTTATATGGAAGACGGAAGCGAGCTTCCGGTTACGGTTTTAAACGGAAAGCCCGGGTACATCAATTTTCTGGACGCCTTTAACGGATGGCAGCTTGTAAAGGAGCTGAAAGAGGCAAGCGGACTTCCGGCTGCCGCTTCTTTTAAGCATGTGTCTCCTGCGGGAGCTGCGGTGGGACTTCCGCTGACAGAGACGCTTGCGAAGATTTACTGGGTGGACGATTTGGGAGAGCTTTCCCCTCTTGCCTGCGCCTATGCAAGGGCGCGCGGCGCGGACAGAATGTCCTCCTTCGGCGATTTTATTGCGCTTTCTGATGTGTGCGATGCGGATACGGCACGATTGATTAAGAGAGAGGTATCCGACGGCGTGATTGCCCCGGGCTATACGGACGAGGCGCTTGCACTTCTTCAGGCAAAGAAAAAGGGCGCATACAATATCATACAGATTGACGAGACTTATGTGCCTGCCCCTGTGGAGAAAAAGCAGGTGTACGGCATCACCTTCGAGCAGGGCAGGAATGAGCTTGCCATCGACGATGCGCTTCTCGGCAATGTAGTTACAAAAAATAAGGAAATTCCGGCGCAGGCGCTGATGGACATGAAGATTGCGCTGATTACGCTGAAGTATACCCAGTCCAATTCCGTGTGCTACGTGAAGGATGGACAGGCAATCGGCATTGGCGCAGGGCAGCAGTCCCGCGTGCACTGTACAAGACTGGCAGGACAGAAGGCGGATAACTGGTTTTTACGCCAGTCGCCGCAGGTGCTCTCCTTACAGTTCGTTGACAGCTTAGGAAGAGCTGACAGGGACAACGCCATCGACAATTACATTGGCGAGGAGTATATGGACGTGCTTGCTGAGGGCGCATGGCAGAGGGTGTTTCAGGAAAAGCCGCCTGTATTTACGGCACAGGAAAAGCGGGCATGGCTTGACAAAATGCAGGATGTGACTTTGGGCTCCGACGCCTTTTTCCCGTTCTCCGACAATGTGGAGAGGGCGAAAAAGAGCGGTGTAAAGTATATTGCGCAGCCGGGCGGCTCAGTAAGGGATGATTTGGTCATTGAGTGCTGCGACAAGTACGATATGGCAATGGCGTTTACCGGAATCCGGTTATTCCATCACTAAGGAATCGCTTTCATCAGCGTTTTCCTGAGAAAAGAAAAGGGCGGGTTATGACATTACAGGATTTAGACAGATTTGATTCGGTTACCATACAGTGCCATGACAATCCCGACGCCGATGCACTGGCGTCGGGTTATGGTCTGTACTGTTATTTCAAAGAGAAGGGCAGGGAGGTCCGGCTGGTTTACAGCGGCAGAAACAAGATTCAGAAGTCCAATCTGGTGCTTATGATAGAAAAGCTTCACATTCCTGTGGAGTATATGAAACCGGAGGAAAATGCAAAGCTGCAGGTGGGTGGACTGTTAATTACGGTTGACTGTCAGTACGGCGCCGGCAATGTAACAAAGATTATGGGTGATGAAATCGCCATTATTGACCATCATCAGGTGGAGGTTGACGATGTACCCTTGAGCATTATCCATTCCCATCTGGGGAGCTGTTCCACGCTTGTCTGGAAGCTTTTAGGGGACGCGGGATTTGAGGTGGACGACGAAAATGGTCTGGGAACAGCACTGTATTATGGTCTCTACACGGATACCAACCAGTTTTCGGAGCTCTACAATCCCCTTGACATGGACATGCGGGAGGCGCTTCCCTATGACAAGTCGCTGATTACGTTGTTCCGCAATTCCAATCTTTCCCTGAAGGAGCTGGAGATAGCGGGCATTGCTATGATTCGTTACAGCTATAACGACGATTATGAGTTTGCGGTGATTAAAGCACAGCCCTGTGACCCGAATATACTCGGGCTTATCAGTGATTTTCTGCTGCAGGTTGACATTATCAAGACCTGCGTGGTGTTCAACGAGACCGGCGACGGCTATAAGCTGTCGGTCAGAAGCTGCATCAGGGAGGTAAATGCAAGTGAGCTTGCGGCATATCTTACGGAAAACATCGGCTCGGGAGGCGGGCACTACGAGAAGGCAGGCGGCTTTGTCAGCATGAAGCTGTATGAAGAGCATTATCCTACTCTCCATGCAGAAGGCTATTTTAACAACCGTATGACGGAGTATTTTGACAGCTTTACGGTTATCGAAGCCAAGGATTATGAAGCGGATACAAGCAGCATGAAGGTTTACCAGAAGAGGAAAATTCCTGTCGGCTTCGTCAAGGCAGCGCAGGTTCTGCCGATTGGAACGCCTATCACCATAAGAACCTTAGAGGGCGATATCAGCATGACGGTGGAAGAGGATTTGTACATTATTATCGGCATTAAGGGAGAGGTTTACCCGAACCGCAGGGAGAAGTTTGAACAATCTTATCTGGAACTGAATCAGAAATATACACGCAGCGAGTACAGTACCGGTTCCGAGTATGTGCCGATGATAAAAAACCGCTCTGACGGAAAAAATCTGGTGCTTACCGATTATGCTGAGACGTGCGTGCCGACCGGTGAGGTGAAGATTTACGCGCACCCGCTGACAAAGGGCGTGAAGATATTTACGGCATGGGACAAGGAAAAGTATATGTTAGGGCGTCCGGGCGACTATCTGGCTGTCCGCTGTAACGATTTACACGACGTATACGTGGTGGAAAAGGATATTTTTGCAAAAACCTACGACGAAATTGCCGTGGAGGAAGCATAATGAAGAGGGAGACGGAAAAAAAGTATACTTATGATGCCTTTATCAGCTACAGGCACAG
>CAMWUP010000161.1 GCA_947177465.1 uncultured Lachnospiraceae bacterium | reverse complement strand
TGGTAAAAAAGAAAGATCAGCACATTTAATGCTTAATGGGGCAATAAGTATACAAGTTTTAAGAAGGGAAGCTGTTTATCCCGTTCAAAACGGTTACGGTAAAGACTCATGGCAGTTTCTCCTTTAACCGATGCTGGACATAATTCCCATAAGAGGGAAGATGACGGACAGCAGAACCAGTCCCACGATAACGGACAAAATAATGACCAGAGTAGGCTCTAAAACCGATATGATGGAGCGGATTTTTCGTTCGGTCTCCCTGTCGTAGTTGTCGGCTATTTTCTGCATGACGGTATCGATGGAGCCTGTTCTGAAACCAACGGCAACCATGCGGGAGTAGAGGTTGGAGAAAATACCGGAAGCAGTCAGCGCTTCTGAAAAATTGGAGCCGTCTTGAATTGCCTTTTTGCAGGCGTTGATTTTTTCCTGCATACCCTTATGCTCCGTCAACTTGGAAACCATATCCAGACTGTTGAAGGTGTCCATGCCGCTGCTGATGGTAAGCGCCATACCGCTTGCAAAGCGTCCGGCGGCAAGCTTCTCATAAAAGCCCTTTGTCAGCGGAAAAGCGGAGAGGATACGTCTTGAGAGAACGCGCCCCTTTTTGGTCTTTGTTGACAGAAAATAGAGTCCTGCGATGACGAGCAGAATCACGACAAAGATAACGGAATAACGGTTTAAGGAATTGCCCAGATGGAGCAGTGTTGCGGATATGCCGCTCATCTCGCTGCCAAGCTGTATAAAGACCTGATTAAAAATGGGAAGTACCTTGCCGAGCAGCACAAAAATCACAAGAACCATGATACCAATCATGATAAAAGGATAACTCACGGCACTGCGGATACTGTCGGAAATGGAATCTTCCCGCTCATAATATGTGGCAAGCGACTGCATAACCGAATCTAGATTGCCGGATTCTTCACCGATGGCAATCATGTGCAGCACATAGTCAGGAAAAACATCAGATGCGCGCAGCGCCTCGGCAAAGGGCTCGCCCTGCCTGCAGACCTCCAGTATGCCCTGAAGGACGTCCTTTCCTTCCTGCGTCTTGCTGTCGTTTAACAGGATGCCCATGCTCTCCACCGGTGTAATGCCGGCGTTAAACAGCATGGCGGTCTGACTGCAGAAGGAGGCAATCTCCTGATTGGATAATCTTTTTTTGCCCATTGTCTTTTTCTCCTTATTTAATACACATATTTGACAACATAGTTACTTTCGTCACTGATAAAATCTTTTAGCTCGTTTTCTTCGACCATGGAAGCAAGGGTAGGGTCCATAAGCTCCCAGTCCTTCCCGTCAAATTTTACGATGCCGTTGACCCAGCCCACGTCAGGAATATAAGCGCTAATCCATGCATGGTATAAATCTCCGGCGTAGCCCACTTCCAAACGGGTGGGAATCCGCTGGCTTCGCAGCATACTGGTCATAACAGCGGCATAATCCAGACATATGCCTGTGCCGCTTTCTAAAATGGCATCCACATCGGGAATATAGCCGCTGGGAACGGTTGCCGCCTTGTCGTAATCATAGGAAATGGATTCTATCACATAATTGTATACGTTTGCAATAACGTCCAAATCGGTATTGGCGGGCTCGGCAAGCTCCTCTGCCAAAGCGACTGTCCGGCTCTGGGAGTCAAACACGCAGTACTGGTTGGGATACAGGTAAGGCCCGAATTCGTTGGACAGGGTAACGTCAATGGTGGTAGTCAGGCAAATTACATAGTTGGTGTCGAAAACATTTTCTAAAATCGTTATTTCATAGGAGCCGTTTCCTGCTGACAGGGGAAAAGCCTCGTATTCGCTGCTGCCCAGATTGTAGGTGTAGGTAACGGCATTGCTTCCTTTTACCTGCATCTTAACCTTGGGGCAGGTGCCGGTGTAGCGTGCCATAAAATAGCCCTCCGCAGCATTGGAGTAGTCAATGGAGGCGTATTCGTTGTGCACTTCTTCCGTACCGTCTGCCGCTGGTACAAGGCAGTGGGGCGTATTGTCCCTGAGACCCGTTTCGGGTTCGGGTGAAGCTTCCGCATCCGGCTCTTTTCCGGGGGAAGGAGAGGCAGAAGGGTCGTTGGCAGGCGCCGGTGTAACGGCCGGTATGGTTGCATCAGGAGCAGGGACGCCGGTTCCGTCAGCCACCGGTGATGTGCCGCCAGGCAGGGGAGCGGTGTTTGTGCCGCAGCCCGCAAGCGACATGCACAACAGATATAAAAGGAAAGAAAATAAAAGAGTTGTTTTTTTCATAATCATCCTCTAACTTACTGATTTAACGTGGAGAAAGCCAGAGATGCAAATCAGGGGCATTCTCCAGAGGGATATAAATATTAGTCTCGGTTCCATAGTAGGAAAAAGAAATAACGCCGGTTTTTTCGTTGTAGGAAAGCGCCGGCTCTATGATGCCGGAGGCAGTTTCCTGATATGCCTCACTGTAGCATATGCCGCTGCCCGATAAAGTCAGCTTCAGCACATCGCCGGAGAGTGTATCGGATATCAGTACAACCTCAGAGGCTTCACCGCCCCTTAGAAAAGAAGCGGCCGGCGAAACAACGAGGGGCAGGACAAAGGTAAAGAACAGTAAGAGCATTGTTATGGCAAGCAGTCTGTTGTAAATGCGGGTATTCAGCCTGCGGCGAAATGCCAGCCTGTCAAAAGCCACGGTGTTCGGAGGGATATGGCATGCCTTAAACACGTTCTGCAGAGTGGCGTCTGCCTCTTTTAAATCCATATGATGTTTTTTACTGTTAAAAAGCATATTCACACCTCCTTAACCCTTAAGCAGTACCAGTAAATGTGCGTTGCCGGAGGCAATGTAGCGTTTTACGCTGCTTCGGCTGATTTCCATTGCGGCGGCAATTTCCTGAAGCTTCATATTGTTGTAGTAACGCATCGTTAATACCTGCTTTTCCTGAAAAGGTAGTGCATCCATGGCTTTGTTCAGACGCTCATATTCATCCTTTTGCAGGCAGCGCGCTTCCGGATTTGTATCGGTGGAATCATCCTGCAGAAGCTCTAAAATTTCAGGGTCCGCAATATCATGGAACTGGTTTGCTTTTTTGCTCATGTCATAGCAGACATGGAAAGAAATCCGGTTCAGCCACGCGATGAACAAGGTTGGGTCATTTAGTTTGTTTAGATTTTTGAGTGCCGATATGTAAATTTCCTGTACCGCATCGTGGGCAAGAAAATCATCGCGCAGGTAATGTCTTGCATAGTTGTATACCTTGTTGAAGGTCAGGGCATACAGCTCTGCAAAGGCATCGCTGTCATTTTGTCTGGCGCGTATCACAAGACCTGCCAGATAGGGGATGTTGGATTCTTTCATAAGCTTACGGCACTTTCTTTTGCGCGTATCAGGAAATATGATACAGCTTGTTGTAGGCTGCAGTTAAAAGCTGGGTGAACGCCTGCACTTGTTCTTCCTCTGCCAGTGTGTAGGCGGACCGCAGCTTAATCGGCGTTTTGTCATGTTCCTCATTGTATAAGGAGATTTTGGCTTCCAGTCCGGCAATAAACGCCTCCATGGATTCTTTGCCGCAGTCATCGAGCACTGCAACAAATTCATTGCCACCGTTGCGGCAGACAAAGCCGGAGGAATCGCCGAGTTCTTCTAATATGCCGCAAAAGTCCTGAATCAGCCGGTCTCCGGTCTTGTAGCCCTCCGTCTCGTTGACGCGTTTTAAATTACTGATGGTAAACATGGCGCATCCGGTATGCTGTAAGGACTTGCGGCTTGTATAGGTTCTGAAAACAGCGTCAAGACTATGCCTGTTGGGTATGCTGGTCAGGCTGTCAAGATATGCCGTCTGTGTCAGCGCATGACTGCCGACGGCGAGGGCGCGCAGCTTGAAAAAATCGTTGAGCAGGCAGATGAAACTGAAAATCATCAGCACCCAGATAGTAGCACACAGTATAAAAAGGGTTCTGTCGGCATAAATCATGTGCCTGAGCCGCGAATCCAGAATAAGCGTAACGGAAAATATAATTTCAATGACTGCCAGAAGGCATAACTGTATGATTTTGGCAGTGCGGAAGGTTTTGACAAATTTCTGTTCCGGCATGGATGCCAGCCTCCTTTCTGTCAGCCGCTTAAAAGCCATTTTTGAGATATACCCTTATTATAAAGTAATGCTGCAAAAAAGAAAAGATGCAAATTCATTTTGTCTAAATGAACCTTTTGGAGGGAAAAGACTGTCTTTATACTTGTAGAACTTTAGGTAATTGCGAAATCCGTTATGTGACAGGTGACGGATTTCGCAAACGCCCGGTAAAAAATGAATGAAAGGAGTCTGTATTCTGGTGGACGGATTAGTGGTACACGGTGCGGTGGAAGTGATGAGCACTATGGACGCGGCAGCAAAGGGATTGGGTTACAGATTGTACGTGATTAAAGAAGAAGTGGCACCTTTGGCGGGGAGCATTGTCCGCAGCAGCTTTTTTCCGGTAACGATGGCTGTGATGGCGGTTATGCTTCTGGGAGCGGCAGCCGGTTTGTATGTTTCGGCATGCAGGCAGTATCGCCGCAGGATTGCCGAACTGACCGGACAAAGACAAAAACCGCTTGCCGGCTGGAGGCTTTGGAGGCTGAAAGAGACGGCGAGGGAGATAGAATATGAACTGACAGGAGAAAGCGCATGAAGGTATTGGTGACAGGAGTAAAGGGACAGCTCGGATATGACGTGGCAAGGGAGCTTGAAAAAAGAGGAACGGAGGTAGTCGGCGTTGATGTCGATGAGATGGACGTTACGGATGAGGCTGCCGTACACAGGGTGATTGCGGAAGCAGCGCCCGATGCAGTCATCCACTGCGCCGCTTATACGGCGGTGGATGCAGCGGAGGACAATGAGGAAATGTGCCGCAGGGTCAATGCGGATGGTACACGGTATATTGCCGGTGTATGTAAAGAGCTTGCGATTAAAATGCTTTATATCAGCACGGACTATGTGTTTGACGGACAGGGAACGAGACCCTGGGAGCCGGACGACGAGAGAAATCCCCTCAGTGTGTACGGGCAGACCAAATATGAGGGTGAGCTGGCGGTACAGAATATGCTGGATAAATATTTTATTGTAAGGATTACATGGACATTTGGCGTAAACGGCAAAAACTTTGTAAAAACCATGCTGCGGCTTGCCGAGACGAACAACCGCATCACGGTTGTAAACGACCAGTACGGTTCGCCTACGGCAACCGCAGATTTGGCGGTTCTGCTGTCGGACATGATAGAGACGGAAAAATACGGCGTTTACCATGCCACAAACGAGGGTATCTGCACATGGTATGAATTTACCTGCGAAATATTCAGGCAGGCGGGCATAGACATCGAGGTAGTTCCTGTTACTACAGAAGAGTATAATGCCAAGGCAAAGCGGCCGGCAAACAGCAGAATGAGCAAGGACAAGCTGGACGCAAACGGCTTTAAGCGCCTTCCGCCCTGGCAGGATGCACTTACACGCTACCTTACCAAGTTAGGCAGATATGCGCTTTAAAAGAAAAAATCAGGTTGAGATGGCGTAAAATCTGTGAAAAGTTATTGACAATGCATTTGCAAGCACGTATACTATCATAGTGTGCACGCAAATGCATTCTTTTTTTGTGGTTTTAATTTAATATGGAAGAAGATGTATATTTGCACAGTACATGGAAATTATTATTTATATTCAGAAAGAGGTGAAACAGAATGCCAACATTTAACCAGTTAGTAAGAAAAGGACGCCAGAC
>CAMWUP010000160.1 GCA_947177465.1 uncultured Lachnospiraceae bacterium | reverse complement strand
ATATCCCACTGCTCCTTGAGCATTGCGGCGCTCTCAACATTATATTTTAAGCAGAGATATTCTAAAAGGTTGGTATTGTTGACATAGCGGATTTTCACCTTGTTCTGAAGCTGAATCAGTTTGTTGGCCGATACCTCCACTCTTCCCAGTTCCTTTTCCGTATCCGCATATCTGACAAAAAGCACGGTGATGGCGATTGCTGCTGCCGCCGCCGACACAAAATAGCCGATTGCCGTATCCATGTGAAAGCCGAACTGCAGAATCAGAAGCATAAATACACAGGCAAAAAGCGCCGTCAGACAAATGACAGCCATTCCTCTTAAGTTGACCAGCGCGCTTTTCAGCTCCTGCTTCCGGTAGCCGTATGCGTGGCGCTCTCCATCCAGCCTTGTAAGATCCTGTTTTACAAGCTTCCTGTACCTTTCCGTCTCCTGCAGCTTGGCGATGCCCTCCTCAATTTCGCTCTCCTGCGAGCGCATCTGTCTGTATTCCGCTTCAGAAAGATGCCGTTCTTTGTCCAGATAACGTCTTCTGTCCTGCTCAAGCGTCTGCATTTTGCCGGCACATCCCTTGATTTCCGCCATATGCTCTGTCGGCAGCGCTTCGATTTCCTCCATATCGGTGAGATAGGCGGTCACCATAGCGTATTCCCCATTTAAAAGCTGAATTTCCTTCTGCGCTTCCCCAATCTGCTCCAGACATCCTGTCAGGTAGCGCACCCTCTCTTCGGCATCGTCAAAATCAATGCCGCTGCGCTCATATACAATTTCAGAAAAGTCTTCCTGTATTTCTTCCTGTTTTTTTCTTCCGAACAACCATTTTAAAAAGCCCATACGGCCTCCTCTTCCATCTTACCGTGTCCTAACTGCCCACGTTTTCCCGATACTCATTTTTCAATTCGTACAGTCTTTTGTCTGTCTCTGCATAATACCCTGCAGAGTCTCCCTGTACCTTCCGCAAAAGCCTGCGGTCTAAAGACCGCTTCTGCTCTGATTCTTCCCATGCCTTCAAAAGCTCCTCCACACGTTTTTCAAGGGTAAGGGTTTCTTCATAATACTCCGGATGCCCTGCTGCAAAAGCAATATAGTCCTCTTCCTTCATGGACAGCCGCAGCGCCGCCAGATACTCCACCAGCGTCTCCCTGTCCCGCCAAAGCTCATAGGACTTCAGAAACTGCTTTGCCGCTTCCTCAAACAAAAACAAGCCGCACAGCGCCACCCCCATATTGTGAATGATTTTGGAGGTCAACTCCTTCTCCTCCTCGGGAAGCTTGCGCAAAAGCACCTCATACTCCAGAATCGCCGCCGTATACCTGCCATTCTGTACCAGATAATCCACCCTTGACTTTAACTTTTCATATACGTTTAAGTTTGCCCCCGTTGCATAGATTTCTTCCGCGCGCTCCACGATTTCTTCATCGTAAAAACCTGTGTAGCGCAGAATCACACCGGCAAAAGCGCCTGCAGGCGTCTTTTTGTGCAGCAGCGGATACAGCGCGTCCGCCAATTCGGAAAGCGCAAGCTCTTCCTCTATCCATCTCACCAGCCGCTTATTGATGATTTCCCTGTCCAGCAGAAAGGCATTTTCCTTTAACACATAAGACAACTCCTCCGCTGAATATACCTTTAAGCCGAGATTCTCAAAATAATATGGAGTTGCCGCATATTTGCCCGTTCCAAGCAATATTCTTCCCACTTCAGCCTCATTTCTGCACATGCTTCCTTATGCAATCTCAAAACTTTCCGTCCATTTCTGATGGCTTGACGGATATATTTCCCCAAAGCCCAAATCCTCCACAGTAAGCTCGATGCAGCCCTCGGAGGTCATTCTGATTTCCATGTAAAGCCGGGAAGCCGCCCCTTCCCTTATGGGCAGTCCTTCCAGCGTAACTTGCGCAAATTTTACATCCCGCCCATTGAGCGGTGTGATAATCAGGGAAAATACGTTATCTGCCTGAAGCAGAAATTCAACGCTTCCCTGCGCCTCAAACCAGCTTGTCCCCGCATCCAGAAGCGCATAATAGGAATCCTCTCCCTGACGGGATACCCGCATACCGATATTGGCTTTCAGCTTATCGTCGCCCAAAAACACATGCGTACTGCCGATTTCACTCGGAAAAAGCTTTTCCCGCATTGCATAACAGGCACCCTTGCTGTACAGATTGTTGCCTTGAAACACTCTCCTGCCGCGGCACAAATAGGGCAGGGAAGCCTTCATCCACTCCTCCCTGAAGCCGGAGCCAAGCAGATATGCCGCGGAAATCAGCTTCCCCTCACAATTCTGCTTTAACAGTGCGAGAAACTTTTCATCAAGCCGCTTTCCCAGTTCTTCATCAAAGGGCTCCTCCGGCGCCGTCTCCCCACAGCTTAAGAACGGGTGCTCCGTTTCCTTTGCAAATGCTACCACGGGTGTGGTTCTGCGGTTAAACTCCAGATGGTATGTCCTGACAGAGTCCGTAACATAGTCAAATACCACTACCTGCTTCTGCCAAAGCTCCGTCGGCTGGCGGAGGATGTAATAGTAGATGCTCTCCACATGGCTCTGATAACAGATATTCTTTGTCTTCAGGGACAGTCCCGCCACAATACTGTCCATCAGCTCCACCATTCTGCCATCCATGGTTTCACAAGTCATCATCAGGGCGCCGATTCTGTCCGTCTCCGCTATGAGGGACAGGCGGTTTAAGCTGCGCCTGACAAACAAGGTCAAAAGCGCTGCCGGTTCAAATTCTTCCTCCTCCACAGTCACCTTTTCCCCTTTTAACGCCAGTTCAACAAGGTCGGTGACAAGACTGCCTTCTCCCGCCTCAGCGTGTTTATATGCTTCCTTCCCGAAAAACCACTGGTTCACTCCTCTTCGTTTGCACAATACAGTCGGAATATTGTAGCTTTCTTCTCCTGCTATCACGGACAAGGTTTCAGGCTCCCCGCCTTCATATGTACAATAGCTAATCTGGGAGCAGCGATTCCCAAGGTCATATCCCACTATGATTTTTTCCTTCATCCGCAATCTCCCTTCCCGCCCTGTCAGTTCAGCCCGAACAGTCCGTTTTTCAAATATTCCCTGTATTCATATTCCGCAAGCAGCTTGTCCACCGTATCATAGTCCTGCAGCGTATTGCTGATGCTTAAGTCATTCAGCATATCATATTTGCTTTCTATACCATGACCTCCGGTCTCGCTCACCTGAATGGCGCCACTTTCCGTCAGCTGCTCACTGCCGTTTCTGCTTTCCATGATATAGTATTGCAGGCGCTCCCCGAAAAACAACACAAAATCCTTATAGCAGACCCCGCCGTAAGACTCCTGCATCTCCTCCGTCCGGTATACGGACTCTCCGCCGTCCGCAGACTCCACGCAGTAATGCATCACCGCCTTCGCCTCCGGATGCGCCTTGTATTCCACGATTGTCCTGTCGGAGAGCAGATACCTGTCTGCAGCATCCAAATCCGGAAATTCCGCAAACATTTTAAGCTTTATGTGCTCTGCAAGCATTTCATGAATAAATACATATAAAATATTTTTTAATTCGCCTGTAAGCTCCGTCTTATTTTCGGCATAATATTTGATAAAGCCCAGTTTACATACGATATGTACATGTTCTCCGCGCCTGTACATAGCCGCTATTTCTTCAAACAGATACCCCTCCGTCACCCGGTCCTTCACAAAGTATTCGTAGGCGCACTGCGACAAAAATGCCGCCTCCACCTCCGCCTTGGCGCCGCCCGACACATACGTCTTAAAGATATCCGTTTTTTCTCCCACAAAGGAGCCGGAAAACAACATTTGCAGCAGCATTTTTTCACAGAGCTCATAGGTATCCACACAAAACGCTGCCGCCGCCTTATAAATATCGCGAAGCTCCCTCGTCAGTCCTTTAAAATGCAGGGTAAGATAGCGCAGGCACCGTTCGTCATATTTGCCGTGGCGGAAGGCATACCATACCGCTTCTGAAAGCGCCGGTTCCTCCACAAATTCATTCTCCCTGATAATCCATGAGCACAGACGCACCAGTGTCTTCGGCTCCATACCATAGGGACCGTAGACCTTCAGCCATTCGTAAGCCGTCTCCTCCTTGCCCCGTATCACCATAAAGCGGAGCACCTCCGCCCGCTCCTTCGCGGAAAGCTGCAGATTCTGCACCTGCTCCAGATAATCATCCAATTCCGCTATTTTGTCATTTTCGTAGTAGTAATGCATCAGCTTCATGCCGATTGCACGCTTTAGCGCACTATTTATCTCATTATCCTCCAAAAGGAAACGGAACCGTAATGCATTGTCCTCCGTCACCTCCGACGGTTCGCGCCCGCTCATGCACATGTAGAGGTTTAAATCCTGCTTATTACCCACAGACGGTGCAATCAGCTTCACCAGCTTGCCCGGCAGCATCAGCTTTTCCGTGGTATGCGGCACGCTCACAGAATACCGGTTCTGCTGCCCGTCTTCCAAAAGCAGTACGCTGTCCGTGCCCGGCAGCGGTACAAAAGCGCGTCCGTCCGTCACCGGATAGTATTTTTCCTTTGCCATGCCGGCCTGATATACCACCGCATAGCGTATCTGCTTTTGTGGCGTCTGTATCAGATGCACAAAAAGCAGCTCCGCAAGCGCTTCTGCAATTTCCTCCGTCAGCATACGCGGCTGCACAAGCTCTTTGTACAAATATGCCAAATCCCGCGTGACACGGCGCTTCCTTATCTGTTCCAGCACAAACTGTTCTATCGTGTTGCGGTAGCTCTCATACAGCTCCGGAAAAACATGCCTGTCCCTGTGTACATTGGCGTACACAAAGGCCGCAAGCTCATAGCTTAAGCTGTTCTGGTAAGAAAAATACATCAATACCACCTTGGGAAGCTTTTCCGCTGCGTTGATATCCACGCTCATCACATAATACTCGTAGAGACGGGTAATTCTAAGTTCATGCTCCACGCCCAGCCTGTACCAGTCCAGATATTTCTCTCCCGTTTTATTTCCCTTAATCAGCAGGCTGCAGATTTCCTGCAGTACGCAGGGCTCCGGTTTTAAGCTGTAGCAGACCTTTAAAATCCGGTACAGGCAGTCCGAGTACTCCCTTTCCTTCTGCACCAGATACAAAAACTGCAGAATCACGTCATCGTTTAATATTTCCTGTTTTGCGCCATATAGTAAAAGCTGTCTTTCAAAGGCATGAAGCCTTGTCAAAAGAGAAGGGTTCAGGTTCAGCAGCATCAGCGCCTCTACATAGATAATCGGACTTCTGCATCCCCTCCCAAACTGCTCCTCCAAAAACATCCACCGCTTGGAAAAACTGCGGTTATATTCGTCGGAAAGATAAAGCAGCAGCCACGCCACACGCCATTCGCTGCGATTCTTTTTGTAAATATACTCCACCTTATCCGTGATTTTATCAATATATGCCTCATCCCTGCTCACAAGCGTCGTCAGGTAAAGATAATATGCCTCCGGCACAGGGTCATTCCATGACCCGTCGTACAGAATATCCGCTGCATGGTCTAAAATCCACTGTGCTTCGTTGAAGCGCTCCTCCGTAATGAGTAATTGCGCCTGAAAAAGCTTTGCTGAAATATCAAACTCGTCCTCCGAAGTCATCCGCTCCACCAGACCGCCGCTCTCCCGAAGCCACGCAGCAGCACTGATTCGTTTCAGTCTGAAGGATTGGTAAAGCTCCATCAGCTCCAAGGTCTGCCGCTTCCTCTCCCTGTGCAGCACGCCGGCATTGCCCATGCC
>CAMWUP010000159.1 GCA_947177465.1 uncultured Lachnospiraceae bacterium | reverse complement strand
GTACCATACAGGCCTTTACGAAACTCATTATATGGCAAGTGGCATTGTTTCATACCTCTACCTTACTCTTCGATATGGTCGATACCCTGACTTAAAATGGTAACGATGTGGCTGTCCGCCAACGAATAAAAAATGGTCTTTCCATCCCGCCTGTTTTTCACCAAATCCATCTGCTTCAGCACACGGAGCTGATGGGATATGGCTGACTGCGTCATGGAGAGCAGGTTCGCAATGTCAAGCACACACATTTCCGAACATTTTAACACATACAATATCTTTAAGCGGGTCGGGTCGCCAAACACCCTGAAAAACTCTGCCAAATCCTGCAGTTCCTCCTCAGGGGGCATAGTCTCCGTAACCTCGTTCTGCGTCTCTTTATCTAAATGAAGGAATCCGTTCTGCGCCTGCTCCACCTTAGCCCTCTTTTCTGCACACTAATCTCTTAAAATACTAACAAATTTCACCGGCGTACGGTACTTATAGTTGGATATCTTGATGCCGGTACTTGGCGTACTCGCATGAATCACCTTGCCTCCGCCGATATACAGCGCCACGTGATTGATGGTTCCCGAGCTGTCAGCATAAAATACCAAATCACCTGGCTGCAGCTCCGAAGCCGAAATCTTGGTGCCTTCCCCTGCCTGTGACCGCGCAGAATGGGATAACGTAATGCCGAAATGCTTGTATATTGACATGGTAAAACCGGAACAATCCGTGCCGTTTGTCAGACTGCTGCCGCCGTACACATAGGGATTGCCCAAAAACTGCTTTGCATACTCTGCGATATCTACACGTAAATCCGATACGTCCTGTCCATAGCGAAGTTCGCTCATGGTGACTGCCGTATCCAGCTTCTCTTCCACTGTCACATACTCTGCGGAAACATAAGCACTGTCACCATCGATGGATACCTCCACCCAGTCTCCCAGCACTTCCACCACTTCCAGTTCCTCTCCCTTGGGAACCCGTGTCAGCACCGCACTGTCCAGACTGGCTTCATCCCTCACCTTCAAAGCGTCCGCATTGACCACCGCCACCGTGCGTATCAGCTCCAGTCCACGCATCTTGGCGTCCGCGCCCATATAAAGGTATTCTGTGCTCACATATCCATCCACTTCGCCGGAAACGATATGTGCCCAGCCGTCACCCGTCAGCTCCAAAACTTCGCAGGCAGAGCCTTTCGGCATCTTGCCCACCAGCTTGCCGTCAAGCCCGGGAATCGCGCGGACATTTAAGTTTCCGCTCTCCACATTGGCTATTCCTAAATTGGTATAACCCCAAAAAGAACCGCGCGCCGCTTCCGCTGCAGCAATACATTCCTGCTCGTCAAGGGGCATATTAAACAAAGTGGCGGCTCCGGCATATGTAGTCAGCTCGCTCATATCCACGGGAGCTGCATGTGCTTCCAGCAAAAAACCGGATTCCAGCGCGCCTGCCGCCAAAAGTCCCGCAGCACAGACACGCAGCCTTCTCATCATTCTTTTATTTATATTCATGTATTTTACCTTTCCCATTTGTGCACGAAAGCTCTATCTCAAACAAATCCTGTACCTGTTCTTTGTTACAAAAATGTTACAAAATTATTATAAACACCCTGCCTTCTTCTGTCAACCTTTTGTACAAAAAAAGAACAGAAGCTATGCTCCTGCTCTTTTTGCCTGAAAGAATACGCCTTCATAATAAATCCATATGGTATCTATATCCACTGCAAAGAATTGAGCGCCAAAATCACTTTCTGCAGATGTGATACTGACATATGCAATGGTATTGCTTTCCTTCCACCAGTCTGTCATATTGATATTAAACTGCTCTTCAACCTCCTCCTTGGTATAATTCGTATAGGCATACCCCACATCTCCCTCCACAATCATGGTACCTTTTAAAGAAAAGCCGTCCTCGTAGTAGGCGACCCCATAGGTAAGAAATTCCTCTATTTCCGCCTGTGATAACGCATATGTGCTGCTGGTCCGGTAATCATCCACCAGCCAGCTTCCGAAAAAGACCACATCCGGCAGGTTTTGCGTCTCCGTCTGCGATGGGGTTTCTTCTCCCGGCAGCATAAACAGCTCTTCTATCGGGTATTCCACTGCTTCACTGTATTTCTCATTCAGCTTCCGTATCAGTGCCTCGTCTGCGCTGTAGCCACTTTCGCTTTTCACATATATCCGCGTGTCATAGTACTCTTTTCCATCCGCCTCATATTTTGCCACCATAATAACGTCAGTGCCATCAATACCGACGACTTTTGTCACATCATAATAATACACCTCTAAAAACCTGCCGATGGAAGCATTGTTTGCCCTGACGTCAGGAAAGATATAATCCGCATCCTCCAGAGTAAATTCCAGTTCTGCCAAAGGCTTATACAAATCCTCCGATTCGCTCTCTGCTGCAATAAAGCATAGTCTGTAATCTCCGCCTTCCTGTTCAGGCTCCGCATAGGCTAGAAAACCAAGCCCCAAATCTCCTACGTTTCCCGCCATCAGGACATGCACCTTCGCCGAAGCTAAAACTACACTGCCACTTCCTTCTCCTGCCGCTTCGCTTGGCAGGGGGCTGTCCGTCTGTCCGCTCTGCTGTCCGCTTTCGTCAGACGCCATGTCTTCACTTCCGCCGGCGCTAAAGTCCGAATAACTCTCCTGCGGACTGCCTGTTGCAGATTTATCCTGCTCCATCGTGCAGGCTCCCAAAAGAAACATACTGATTAACACACATAAGGTCATACTTATTTTTTTCATTTTTTCTCTCCATTCAAAAATAGTTTTGCAGGCAATTGTGAAACTCACTTAACCTCCGAATCTCCTCTCATATCCGGCGTCTGCACTTTTTTCAGTACGCTGAAGTCGATTCTGTCCGCTAATTCCTGCAGGTCTTGCTCCGACATGCCCTCGTCGCTTCCGACCAGCACATTTACCGTGATAAAGCACTCCTCAAAATCAGCATAAATCAGCGCCTTGCCGGGTCCCAGCACAAGCAGCAGCGGCTCTCCGCCGGCTGATAAATACTGCCAGTCTTTATAATCCTCTGCCTGCCCGATATTCAGAAAAACCTCATCAAAGGTTCCCTTTACTGACCGTCTGAACTGAAAGCCTGCCAAGCCGCAGCCCTCCAGTTCTACGTCGCCTTCCAAAAAAAAGGTTCCGTTCTCATAGATATAGCCCCAGTACATTATGCAATCCCGCAGAAAACTGCCGCCCACCCGGTATTCCATCTCCTGTGGGCTTATCATATTCAGCTCCATGTGCAGCTTTAATCCGTACCGGTTTACAATTTCATCCAGTTTTTCTCCCATTTCATAAGAATAGATACTACCATATTGGGACCAGTCTTCCCTGCCTTCCGCTACAAACACACCATTGCCTAAAGCATCCAATATTTTCCTGTCCGTATCATATCCGGCGCAAAATGCCTGCCACTCTGCGAGCGCTTTTGCCTCGGGACTTTCCTGATAGCCGGACAAGGATATCCTATCGCCGCTTGTAGAGCTTGCGCCCAATTCCGACATATGAATTCCCCACAGGGTATAGAAATCAATTCTGTCAGCCAGTGCCTGCAGCACCTCCTCCGTTATGCCGTCCTCAGTTCCGCAGGGTATTGCAACTGCTGCAAGAGACCGGTCCGCTTCCGCCAGAATCAGCGCGCTCCGACTGCCAAGCGCAAACAGCACGGGTTCGCCGCCGGTCGTCACATAGCTACACTCCTGATATTCCGCCGCGTCTCCGATAATCGGCATCGCTTCCATAAAGCTTCCCTTTATAGCGTACACAAAGTCAAACGCCACTCTTCCGTATCCGGCAAGCTCTATGCTGCCTGTAAATTGGAAGGAGCTGTCCTCATAGAGGAAGCCGTCTTTCGTACTGCCTCCCTCTAAAAAGCTTTCCGTAATCAGGGGCTCCCATATAATGCGTTTTATCATCCTTCCGCCCGTATGCAGCCTCAGTCCGTACCTGTCTGCAATCGCATCCAGTCTTTCACCCATTTCCTGTGAATAGACGCCATACAGTCCCCAGCTCTCATTCTCCGCTGTAAAGCCCGTCTTTTGCGCCTCAAACAAAATCCTATGGTCCACGTCATACTCTGCCAGAAATGCTTTCCACTCGGCAGCCGCCTGATAAGCAGGGCTTTCCTGATAAGCTGATAAGGAAAAGGCGTCCGGCAGTTTTTCTCTTTCCGGCAGGAGAAGGTCCCGCAATCCAAACCAGTTGTATGCCAGCGCAGCCGCAGGCAGCACAAAGAACAGGACAAGACATGCCGCCGCTGCACCCAGAAAGGCTCCGACAGGCTTTTTCCTTCTCTTTTTCTGCGTCGTCCTTTCCCGTTCTACAATATCCAGAAACACATCATCCACGTATTGAAACGCTTCGCATAATCGAAGATATCTTCTCTCCTCGCTCATATTCACCTCCATTCCAAAGTGCCTGTATGACACTCCTTTCACACGATTACTCCTTCTCTTTCAAAACAGTCCCGCAGCTTGCTCCGCAGCTTCGAAAGCAGGTATTTTACCTGACGGGGAGAAAGCGAATACTGCTTCGCCAGTTCATCATAAGAATACGCGTAGTAATATCTCGCCAGAAAAACAGCGCAGCTCTTGTCGTCAAGCGTCTTTAAAAAGCGATTGAGCGCTATGCCGATTTCCTTTGCCTCCCATAACTTTTCCACATCGTTCTGTCTGTCCGGAATACATTCATCCATTTCCACAAACAAAGCATGTCTCTTTCCCGCCTTCAGATAGGACAGACGGTTAAAGGAGAGGTTTCGTGTGATGCGGGAGAGAAAATGTTTAAAATTATTCGGTCTGGTGGGCGGAATTGCTCCCCATGCGCCCATGTAGGTATCATTCACAATTTCCTCTGTATCCGAGAGGTCCCGCAAAATATTGTAAGCCACCTGATGCAGATACGCGCCGTACTTCTTTTCTGTTTCCTGAATCGCCGTCTCTGAGCGCGCAAAGTATAATTCAACAATTCCGGCATCCTCCATGCCTGCCCTCGCCTCCTTTGGTTTTGAATTGTCTCTATCTATATAGTAAAGAAAAAAAATGAACCGGACAAAATTTTTAAAATATTTTACCGGTTCATTTTTTTAATTTTCATCCAAAATACGCCGCACCCGCCGCAATATCCTCCTGAAGCTGCTCTCTTAGCGCCTCCACACTGTGAAACCTTTTTTCAGGGCGTTTAAATTCGTACAGATTTACTTCTATTTCTTCTACATAGGCATCCCCGTCGAAATCATACAAATAGGTTTCCACGCCCAGCCGCTTTACATCTTCCTCTATCGTCGGCTTGTATCCGATGTTGCTGATGGCATTGTAATACTGTCCGTTCAGCCATACGCCGGAATAGTATACGCCAAGCGGCGGAAGCAGCTTGTCCGCAGATGGAAGCAGATTCAGGGTCGGCATGCCGAGCGTGCGGCCAATGCGGTTGCCGTGCCGCACCGTCCCGACCACCGGATAAGGCATACCCAGAAGCCGTTGTGTGAGCGGCATATCGCCTGCTTCCACCGCTTCCCTGACGCGCGTAGAGCTGACCTCTCTTCCGTCCACTGCAACCTTTTCAATTATATGAACCTCCGCGCCGCATTCTGCCGCCATACGCTTTAAGAGCGCCGCATCTCCTGCGCCGCCCGCTCCAAAGGACAAATCTGTTCCCGCCGCCACAAAGCCCGCCTGCATCCTGCCAAAGAGCACCTCTGTCACAAGGGTGTGGGGCCGCATTG
>CAMWUP010000158.1 GCA_947177465.1 uncultured Lachnospiraceae bacterium | reverse complement strand
AGCGAACAGTATAAAATCCGTGTTTTGAATATATCCGTTGGAATCGGGCAATTGATAGAGGCGGAGAAGGAGGAGATTTTAAAAGAAAAGCTGGAAGAATTGTGGAGGAAGGGAATTCTTGTGGTGTGCGCGGCAGGAAACAATGGGCCTGCATATGGTTCCCTTTCTGCTATCGGACGAAGCCGTCTTCTGATTACGGTTGGCTGCCATGACGGAGCGTATTTCCAAGATAAGCCAAATCGATGCGCCTCTTATTCTTCGAGAGGAGGACGTTTTGATACCATGAAAAAGCCGGATATTGTGGCGCCGGGGACAGAAATTATATCCTGTAACGGTGCATGTAGAAAAAGCATGAGAGGATATATCAACGCTTATATTGCGAAAAGCGGCACCTCCATGGCGACGCCGGTAGTATCCGGTGCACTGGCACTGCTTTTGCAGAAGCATCCGGAATATGACAATGAGACGGCAAAAAGAAAGCTTTTATTCAGCGCGGACGATTTACAGGAGCCTTGGTATCAGCAAGGCTGGGGCATGATTAATGTAGCAAAGATGATGGAAGGATAGTTTAACCGGAATAATGCTTGACATACCTCGTATGATTGTATACAATTATACGAGGTAATTATTTGCAACTGTCAGGTGCCTACATGTGAAAATCGCCATGCTGCCGGGCGGCATAGCGGAAAGTCAGAGAAAAGAGGGCTTTTGGAATGAAAGAGAATAACAATACGTTTCAGTACAGACCGATTAATATGAATACAAGAAATAATCTTCTGGAAATAGAGGAGCACATGTACATACTGGACGATGTGGAAAAACCGAATGTTTTCCGCAACATGTTTCCTTACTCAGAGATACCCAAAATTCCTTTTAACGACAGGATTGTGCCGCATAATATGCCAAAGGAAATCTGGATTACGGACACAACCTTCCGAGATGGTCAGCAGTCACGGGCACCCTATACTACGGAACAGATTGTGACGATATACGATTATCTGCATAAGCTGGGGGGTCCGAATGGCATGATTCGTGCTTCTGAATTTTTCCTGTACAGTAAAAAGGACAGGGACGCTGTGTATAAATGTATGGAGCGGGGCTACCGGTTTCCAGAGGTGACAAGCTGGATTCGTGCGAGCAAGGAGGACTTTAAACTGGTCAAGGAAATCGGCATGAAGGAAACCGGTATTCTGGTAAGCTGTTCCGATTATCACATTTTTTTAAAACTGAAAATGACAAGAAGGCAGGCAATGGAGCATTATCTGAGTGTAATTCGGGAATGTCTGGAGGAGGGCATCAGCCCCCGCTGTCATTTAGAAGATATTACAAGGGCGGATATCTATGGTTATGTAGTGCCTTTTTGTACGGAGCTGATGAAGCTGCAGGAGCAGTATGGAATACCCATTAAGGTACGAGCCTGCGATACTATGGGCTATGGGGTCAATTATCCCGGCGCCGTGATTCCCAGAAGCGTGCAGGGAATTATTTATGCCCTTCACACACATGCGGGCGTGCCTCATGAAAACATTGAATGGCATGGACATAATGATTTTTATAAGGCGGTTTCCAATTCGACTACGGCATGGCTGTACGGTTGTGCCGGTATCAATACTTCTCTGTTTGGTATCGGGGAAAGAACCGGAAATACGCCGTTGGAGGCGATGGTGTTTGAGTATGCGCAGCTCCGCGGCAATTTAAACGGCATGGATACCACAGTGATTACGGAACTGGCAGAGTATTATGAAAAGGAAATCGGCTATCATATTCCGGAGAGAACGCCTTTTGTCGGCAAGAATTTTAATGTGACGAGAGCCGGTATCCATGCGGACGGGTTGCTGAAAAATGAAGAAATCTACAATATTTTTGACACGGAAAAATTTTTAAACAGACCAGTTTTGTGCGCTGTTTCCAATACCTCCGGACTTGCGGGCATTGCCCACTGGATGAATACCTACTATAAGTTAAAGGGAGAAGCGCAGGTGGATAAGAGCAGTGAGCTGGTGAAGGAAGTAAAGCAGTGGGTTGATGAGGAATATGCCGGCGGCCGCGTTACGGTGCTGACTGATGAGGAGTTGGTAGGTGTGATTGGAAAAACCTGTGACAAGCTGGAAATGATTCTGGATGAAAATGGATGCAGGAAGTTGGCGGAGGAAGCATAGTGAGCAGTTATGATGTAAAGCAGGAAGTGACGGATAAGTATTCGCTGCGGGGCAGGGTGTTTCATAAGCTTAGGGACGACATTTTAAACGGTAAATATGAGGAGCATGAAGAGTTAAAGGAAGTAACCATCGGGGAAGAACTCGGCGTCAGCAGGACACCGGTGCGGGAGGCGTTCAGGCAGTTAGAGTTGGAAGGGCTGATTCAGATTATTCCCAACAAGGGCGCCTATGTGACGGGCATTACCGAAAAGGACGTCAAGGATATTTATATGATACGTTCGCTGCTGGAAGGGCTTTGTGCAAGATGGGCGACGGAGCATATTACCAAAGAGCAGCTTGAGGAAATGGAAGAAAACGTATATCTGGCAAAATTCCATGCTTCCAAAGGGCATATGGAGCAGATTGCGGAGCTGGACAACCGCTTTCATGAGATTTTGTATGAGGCATGTAATTCTAAGATGTTAGAGCATCAGCTCAAAGACTTTCATGCGTATGTACTGCGCGTCAGAAGGAAAACGCTTGCCAATCAGGTCAGAGGTACAGCTTCCAATGAGGAACATGAAAAGATTATGGAAGCTATCAAGGCCGGCAATGCGGACAGCGCGGAAGAACTGGCGCACAGGCATATGATAAATGCATATGAAAATATGGTGAAAAACGGCCTGCATGAAATATATGAAAAGAATAAGGCGCTTTCGGAAACACAATAAAATGCTGATATAAAGGAAAAAATGGAGGAAAAAAATGAGCAAAATTCAGATGACGACACCGCTTGTAGAGATGGATGGAGATGAAATGACCAGAATACTCTGGACTATGATAAAGGAAGAGCTTCTGCTGCCCTTTATCGACTTGAAGACGGAGTATTATGATTTGGGACTTGCTTACCGTAATGAGACGGATGACAAGGTGACAGTGGATTCTGCCAATGCCACATTGAAATATGGTGTTGCTGTAAAATGTGCGACCATTACGCCTAACGCGGCGAGAATGACGGAGTATGACTTAAAGGAAATGTGGAAAAGCCCGAACGGAACCATCCGCGCTATCCTGGATGGTACAGTTTTCAGAACGCCTATTGTAGTGAAGGGAATTGACCCGTGTGTAAAAAACTGGAAAAAGCCTATTACATTGGCGCGTCATGCCTATGGAGATGTGTATAAGAACACGGAAATAAGGGTAGAAGAGGGCGGTAAGGCAGAGCTTGTCTTTACCTCTGCTGACGGAAAAGAAACCCGTGAACTGATTCATAGTTTTGATGGCGCAGGCGTTTTGCAGGGTATGCACAATACGGATCAATCCATCGAAAGCTTTGCAAGGGCATGTTTCGGCTATGCCATCGACACAAAGCAGGATTTATGGTTTGCTACAAAGGATACCATTTCCAAAAAGTATGACCATACCTTTAAAGATATTTTTCAGGAAATCTATGATGCAGAGTACAAGGAGAAATTTGAGGCGCTGGGAATTGAATATTTCTACACGCTGATTGACGATGCTGTCGCAAGGGTGATGAAGTCGGAGGGCGGCTTCATCTGGGCGTGCAAGAACTATGACGGCGATGTGATGTCGGATATGGTTTCTTCTGCGTTTGGTTCCCTTGCCATGATGACTTCTGTTTTAGTATCTCCAAGCGGTGTATACGAGTATGAAGCGGCTCATGGTACAGTGCAGAGGCATTATTACAAGCATTTGAAGGGGGAAGAAACCTCCACCAACTCCGTGGCGACCATCTTTGCATGGACGGGCGCTCTCAGGAAACGTGGTGAATTAGATGGCATCAAAGAACTGATGGAATTTGCAGACAAGTTGGAAAAGGCAACCCTTTCTACCATCGAAAGCGGCAGAATGACAAAAGATTTGGCGCTGATTACGTCGCTTGAACATGTGACGGTGTTAAACAGCGAAGATTTTATTAAAGAAATCAGGAAGACCTACGAAGCTATGTAAAACGGAATGGGGAAACTGCGGCGGAAACGCTGTCGGTTTCCCCATTCAAAATATATCATGCCGATTCCACCCAAATTCTCCAAATAAGGGATGGTATTGCAGTATAAAAAAAGATATTCTTCCATTATAAATCAATGGAGGTAAATCAAATGAATCAACTAACCACGGAAAAATTTATATCCCAAAAAAGAAAAGAAAAAAATTTAACACAGGAACAATTGGCTGAAAAACTCGGTGTTTCCAATAAAACCATTTCAAAGTGGGAAACAGGTAAATGCATGCCGGATTACGGAGTCGTAAAAAGTCTGTGTGAGGAATTAGAAATTACGGTCGCTGAACTGATGGATGGTGAGGAGGCAGAAGAAAAAAGTGTACGCGCATATGATGATGAGCAGATTATGGATTTGTTAAGGCGGACACAAGAATTGGAGAAGCAAAAAAATCTATTGTATGGAATTTTGCTCATCGTAATGGGAATTGCTTTACAGGCACTTTCCCATACCTTCGGAGGTTCTCAGGTAAAAGACTTCTTTTCGGGGCTTTTTTTGGGAATATCAATCGCCGAAATGCTGGTTGGCGTTTATGTCCTTGGAAGAAGCATGGTCAGATGATAAATTCGGCAGCAAAGCAGGAAAGCCATTCCGGCTCCATAGCCAGAGCGGTGTATGAACGTCGATAGGATTGTATCCGGTGTTTTGCAGCAGTTCCTGCCACCTGTTTATGACAATCTGCTGCACATTGCCGGAGGCAAACTCAGCATCGCTGATTAAGCCCAATCTGTGCGTTGCCTTGCACACATGCGTGTCAGGGGCGACAGTCAGGCTTCCGATATTTTGATAGGTTCTGTCTGTATACTGATGGATGACATATAACCAGTAATTACAAATCTTGGTTCCCGATAAATAAGGGAACCGTTTTTTATTTTGAATCTGCACAAAATTCCTGATTTCGTCCACATCGTTATGGCACATAGCAAATAGCTTTCGGATATCGCCGTCAAATAATGCCATAAAAGTATGACACAAGGATAACCATATTTCAGTCTGCTTCTGTTTTTGCAAAGCAACCTTGTATTGCGTTAAAGCACACTGAACCTCTGCAAAAGTTTTCGTCAGGCAAATTGCAGGATGGAATACAAATCTTGTCCCCTCATCACAATATGTCTGCAATGCACTTTCCCAAAGCATATAAGAATTCCGCTGATAATTTAATGCCATAGGCAAAGTAAAATAAAGATAGTTCTCTGCACAGCCCTTCGCCAAATGAGGATTTGCATCCTCCGGCATAACCTCTCCACCCAACGCGCCATTTTGGTGCATTGTGATGAGGGCATAAACCTTGTCTAATATTTCGGACTGTTGTTTTGTATTAGCTGTCATAATAATCTCCATACCGTTGTCATTGTACCCATTGTATATTCCAACGCAGACGTGCTTTCGCTCCGCAAAAAACGCAGCGGTACTAGGCTCGAAAGAACCTCGCCAAGTGCCGGCGTTTTTATCCGAGCGAGAGCGCGTCTGCAAAGACAGGTGGCTCTCCCCTCCGGCGTCACTTGCATACATCACTCTACGAAAATGGGGATATCACTCCGCCAATTCCTCCCACATTTCCTCGTTTCCTCTCAATTCCGCATTAATCTC
>CAMWUP010000157.1 GCA_947177465.1 uncultured Lachnospiraceae bacterium | reverse complement strand
CTTTCAGGGTGGTATTTCACAGCCCTGTCCGGCGGTGGTCGGCTATATTGAGTGCAATCTGCCGGAGCTTCTGCCGAAGCTTTTCCCTGTGCAGAGTCCCATGATGTGCGCGGCTATCTATGCGAGAAAGGAAATGGGAGTTTCGGACAAGCTCGCCTTTATCAGCCCCTGTATCGCGAAAAAGATGGAAATTGACGACCTCAACAATAAAGGTATGATTACATACAATGTGACTTTTGACCATCTGATGCGGTATGTCAGGGAGCATCAGGTCTACGGAGCGTTTCAGTCCGATGAAATAGAATATGGATTAGGCTCCATTTATCCCATGCCGGGCGGTCTCAAGGAGAATGTCTACTGGTTTTTGGGTGAGAGTGTGTTTATTCGTCAGATTGAGGGCGAAAAGCATATGTATCATTATCTGGAGCAGAATAAAAGTAAGATTGCGGCAAATAAAACCAAGTATCTCTTTATCGATGCGCTGAACTGTTCTTCCGGCTGTATTTACGGAACGGGTTGCGAGCCGGAGAAATCCTGCAGCGACGACGTGCTGGAAGCGCTTCTGGAAATCAGGGAGTCTTCCAAGAAAAAAGGTTCTAAAAGTGCATGGGCAAAGAAGCTGTCTCCTGAAAAGCGTCTGAAAAAGCTGAACAGCCAGTTTAAAAACCTGAAGTTGGAGGATTATCTGCGCAGCTACACGGACCGTTCCGGTGCGTGTTCCTACCGGTATCCGACGGAAGCGGAGCGGGATGCCGTCTTTAAGGAGATGAACAAAAATACAGCGGCAGAGCGTCATATCAACTGCTCCTGCTGTGGTTATGATTCCTGTGAGCAGATGGCGGACGCCATTTTCAATGGCTTTAATCAGAAGACGAATTGTATTTATTACATAAAGAAAGAAGTGGAAGAGCAGAAGGCGACGGCGGAGGCGTTGGCTGACCAGCTCGCGGCGGACAAGCAGCATATACAGGAGCAGAAGGAGCTGATGCTTCAGACACTGCAGGAAATCAACACGGAGTTTGATGTTTTGTACCAGTCGGTTGACGATATGGCGGTGGGAAATGAAAACAATGCGGCAGACAGCGCCGAGATTTCGTCAGATATCAAGGATGTGACGGCATTTTGCGAATCTCTGTCGCGTTCGATGGACGAAATCAGCGATTTTCTGAGGGAGCTTGCACAAAATAATGACGAAGTTGTCAGTATCGCTTCACAGACAAATCTTCTTGCGCTTAACGCCAATATCGAGGCGGCGCGTGCAGGCGAAGCGGGCAGAGGCTTTGCTGTTGTGGCGGACGAAATCAACCAGCTTGCTACCGAATCGAGGGAAACCGCGACCCGCAGCAATGCCAGTCAGGACAAAATTATGCACTCGGTCAGCCGCATCATCGCAGATACGAGAAAGCTTTTAGACACGGTTGACGGTGTGAACGGAAGAACCCAGACGCTTGCAGCCGCGGCACAGGAGATTTCTGCCTCTGTCAGCATGGTTCTGGGCACGGCGAACGAAATAAAAGAGAAGCTGAAGGTGCTTGGCTCTGAATATTAAAAAGAGAGAGGCGCCCTGCGGTTTCAGGCGGTAAAACGCTTTGTAGTGGAGGATATCATGCATTATAATTGTCTGCTTGTGGATGATGAGACGGAACTGGCCGCAATGACATGTGAATATTTTAATATGTTTGACACCTCCTGCGCATTTGTGACAAATGTGCAGGAGTGTCTTGCTTTTTTAGAGCAGAATACGGTAGACCTCCTGCTGTTGGATATCAATTTATCCGAAGAAAGTGGTTTTACCCTGTGCAAACGCCTGCGGGAGCAGACCGATATGCCTATCTTGTTTATCAGTGCAAGGCAGAGTGACGATGACGTACTGATTGCGCTCAATATAGGCGGTGACGATTATATTAAGAAGCCATATTCGCTGAGTGTGCTGCTTGCCAAGGTGAAGGTGCTGCTAAACCGGATGCAGCGCAGCAGGGAAGCAGAGGAGGCCGCGGCGGCACGCGGGCAGATTGACGCAGACGAGGGCGGAAAAGGGAGAGCGAAGGAGGCGCCGCATACGCAGACCGAAGACGGTACGGGACTGTACCTGTCGGAGGAGACGCTTTCTGCCGTGGTGCGCGGCAAGAGCGTACAGCTTAAGGCGAAGGAATTTGCCCTGCTCAAATGTCTCTATGACAACCGAAATAAAATTGTGACGAAGGAAAATCTGTTTCTGGCAGTATGGGGAGATGAGTGCTACGGCGACGGCACTCTCAATGTGCACATCAGGAAGCTTCGGGAAAAACTGGAGGAAAATCCCAGCGAGCCTAAATTGATTCAGACGGTGTGGGGCGTCGGGTATATGCTCTCCGTCACCGCCTGACAGAGAGACATATTCCGTGGCTGCTTGCCGGTTTTGAAAACAGATAAGGGGTATAAAGTTGAAGATAAAATATCTTATCGCAGGTCATATTGTCATGACGGTATGCTTTCTGTTTCTGCTGCTGTCGGTCTTTTCCAAATCCCGATATACGGCGCTGGATACCTTATATTATAACGAAAGGCTGCAAATGCTGACCGAGTGTGCAGAGGAACAGGGGAGAAGCGGCGCGGAGGAGGTATTCGGCTGTCGGCTGCTCTATTTTTCCGATGCGGATTACAAGGGACAGATGAATACGCTGCTCCAGTCGGGGGCGGTTATACTGGACTATTATGAGAATGGAGAAATCGTGGGGAAAGCGGCATGGAATGACAGGGTCGCCTCATGGGAGCAGGCGCAAACGGCGCTTCTTTTAAGGAGTATACTTTTTCTTTTTCTGTTTTTGATTGCGGGAGGTCTGTTGATTTTTGGAGTATGGTTCTGGTACGTCCGTCCTTTTGCGCGTTTGAAAGCATTTGCGGCACAGATTGCAAAGGGCAATCTGGACTTTTCACTGCCGATGGAGAAGCATAATGTTTTTGGCGCGTTTACGGAGAGCTTTGATATTATGCGGGAGGAGTTAAAGCGTGCCAGAGAGAGCGAGTATAAGGCAAACAAGAGCAAGAAAGAATTGACGGCGAGTCTGTCCCACGACATGAAGACGCCGCTTGCCACAATCAAGGCGGCGTGCGAGGTGATACAGGTTAAGGAAAAGAATCCTGACACTTTAGAGAAGGTGGCGGTGATTGCGGCAAAGGCGGAGATGATGGAAAAGCTGACGGACAATATGCTGAAAGCCACTCTCGAAGAGCTTGAGGTGCTGCGCGTGGAGCCCTTTGAGGAAAGCTCCCTCGTCATTGCGGATATGTTTGCCGAACTGCGCTATTATGGAGAAATCACAATGCGCAATGAAATTCCCGAATGTCTTGTTTTCATCGATAAGATGCGTCTTGCGCAGGTGATAGACAATATTGTCAACAATGCATTTAAATATGCGGGTGGTACCGTGACAGTTTCCGTAGAGGAAGCCGGCGGCGGGCTGCATATCCTGATTCGGGACAGGGGAGAGGGCGTGCCGGAGGAAGAGCTTGCCCTTTTGTGTGAAAAGTTTTACCGCGGCAGCAACGCGCAGGGGCAGGAAGGCGCAGGGCTTGGTCTGTATCTTGCAAAAATGTTTATGGAGCGCATGGGCGGCGGCATGGAATGTGGAAATGACGAGGGATTTTTTGTGAGACTGTATGTAAAAAAGGCGGGGTGATGCTATGAAAACATTATTAATCGGCAAAATGCAACGTATGGAAGCTTTATTACACTGGCTTGCGTGTGCAGAAGAAGCATTTGAACTGGAACTGATTATGTCGGAGGATAGGATTGCTTCGGAATATTTTACCTGTGAAACCAGGCATGTTTCTGAAATGGAATCGCTGACCGCCTGTTATGATATTGTATTTTTGTGCAGCGATAGAAGCTTACAGGTCAAATACCGGACGATTTTGGAATTATTGCAGTTTCCGGCCGGAATCATAAAAACGGATATGGAAATTACGGCTTTTCTGACGCCCCGCCTGAAAATGGGCTATTATGCAAAAAGGCTGGAGGAACAGCATCAAAGTAAATATAGAAATGATAATATAACGGTTGGTGAATTTACGTATGGAATTCCTATTGTTGAGCAATATGAGAATCATACAAAGCTGAAAATAGGAAAATTCTGTTCCATTGGTCCTGATGTAAAGATAGTGTTGGGCGGAGGGCATCGGACTGACTGGTGCACCACATATCCGTTTAACGCCATTATGCCTGAATTTTCCGATATAACCGGTCATCCGTGCTCCAAAGGAGACATTGTGATTGGAAATGATGTGTGGATAGCGGGCGGCGCCAAGATTATGTCCGGCGTTACGATAGGCGACGGAAGCGTTATCGCTGCCAATGCATGTGTTACCAGCGATGTGGAGCCATATACCATTGTGGGAGGAGTACCGGCAAAAGAGATAGGAAAAAGGTTTGAAGCTGAGGAGGTCAGACGGCTGCTGGCGATAAAATGGTGGGATTGGGACAAGGAATTAATTTGGCAGGCAGTTCCCCTTTTGCAAAACCAGTCTCTGAAAGAACTGTTTGATTTTTATGAAAAGTTTGTACTGCCTGAGAGAACAGGCGCGGGAGCCGCATTACTTATTGATTTTTGAACATCATAATAAGCGCCTTACCAGAGCGGGGCGCTTATTTTTGCGTTTTTATGATTTAAGGAACAGTTAAGAAACAGACAGGAATCAGGTTAAGACTTTTTACATTTTGCATTTTATAATAGGGCTGTCTGGAGGGATATATGATGGAAACAATACTTACGGTTAAGGATTTGTGCAAAACATTTTCAAATGGAAGCGTGCAGCAGCACGTACTGAAAAACTTGAATCTGACGGTGGAAAAGGGAGAGTTTGCGGTTATCATGGGAAATTCCGGTTCCGGTAAGAGTACACTTTTGTATGCCCTGTCGGGAATGGATAGACCGACGCTGGGAAGCATCTCTTATCAGGGAGAAGAAATCTCAAAATACGCAAATGACAAGCTTGCGATTTTCAGAAGAAAACATTGTGGCTTTGTGTTTCAGCAGAATTATTTAAACGATACCATGAGTATTCTGGATAATGTGCTGGTGAGCGGATTTTTGTCGGGACGCGGCAGAAAGGAGCTTGTGGAAAGGGCGAAGGAGCTGCTTTTGGCAGTGGGGCTTTCAGAAGATACGTTTTCCAAGTTTCCGACGCAGCTTTCCGGCGGCGAGCAGCAACGGGCGGCAATGGTGCGCGGCATCATCAATTCGCCCGAGATACTTTTTGCAGACGAGCCGACCGGCGCGCTGAATTCGCAGAACACGAAGCGGATACTGGATATTTTAACAAAAATTCATGAGAACGGGCAGACGATTGTAATGGTGACGCACGATATGAAGGCGGCGAGGCGGGGAAGCAGGGTGCTGTACTTAAACGATGGTGTGATTACGGGAGAATTGCGGCTGGGCGATTATGAAAGCGGCGATGGGGAAAGACATGACAGACTGAAAAAGTTTCTTGAGGAAATGGGGTGGTAAGTATGGGTTCCTTGTGGTTTATTGCGAAAAACAATATGAAAAGAAAGAAGGGAGATGTCATTGTACTGTTCTTTCTGATGGCGCTTGCGGTACTGCTTCTGTATGTGAGCATATCGGTGCTGACGGGAACGGAAAAAGTAATTGATGAGGCATATGATGCCATGCATACGCCCGACTGGTTTTATATGACAAATATAGATTGTGAAGAACGCCTGACTGCACTGGTTGCAGATTTGGAAGAGGTGGAGGAGTTTGAAGTGGGGGACGGTCTCTACG
>CAMWUP010000156.1 GCA_947177465.1 uncultured Lachnospiraceae bacterium | reverse complement strand
CAGTATACTGCATACGTTATCATTCCTTGTCTTGGGTGCTCGGATTTGTGTTATATAGACTTGTCCAATAAAATCCATTTCCCTTTTAACAGCAGCGCTACATTCCGCTTCCTAAAGCCGACAGCAAGCACAACGCTGCCAATCAGCACCACAAATGCCGCGCCACAGATGCCAACCTGTATCGCCGTCCTAAGCAGCAGGCGGCTTCCTGCACCCATTACCATTCCGGATATAAAAGGATATAAAAGCAGCGTTATTAAAAAAGCTGCCACAACCAATAGCAGGCTGCGGATAACGAATTCCAGCCAAAGCATGGCGCGGCTTCCTCCCAATGCGATACGGACTGCCATATCACGCCTTTCCCTAAGAATCATGCCGGTAAAAAGCAGCAGCAGACTGATACCAGCAAAGACAATTACGATTGCCGCGCGCTGAATACGGTATTTGTTATATTTCCATATGGAACCATAATAAACCTCTTCCAATTCTTCACCGGTCTGTGCCACAATCTCAAACTCCCGGCTGTTGTCAACCGGAAACAGCGCTCTCGAAATGCTGTCAGGTTTTGGCAATTCTTCCCCTAATACAATCACTTGATACTGGAAAGTGATGCCTGCGTCAGCAAACAGGGCTGCGCTATCCCCATAGGGAAGCAGCAGGCTCCCGTAGATTCTCGGTGCCCTTACAATGCCCTTTACCCTGTAATCTTCCCCGCCGATGTCGATGGTATCCCCCACCCCTACTCCATGTTCCGTCAACGGTCCTCCTGTGTCCAGCAGGCATACCCGCTCTCCGCCTGCCGCAAAGTCCTCTTCCGTGAAAAATGTGCCGCTTACCAGTTCATAGCCGCTTAACGCCAGATACTCCTCACTAATGCCGCAAATGCCACAGGTATAGGATGTCTCCCCTGCATAGACGATTTCGTTCTGGACAAAGTCATAGCCTGCCGTTTCAAACATGCCTTCCTCCCTGCAGCGGCTGACCGCCGCTTCCATTTCCGTTTCGTCCCTGTACTGCATCCGGTACTCAATAACCGCCACACGGGAGGCATCCGGAAATCTTGCCACTTCTCCGTCCCGCACCACCTCATTGATGTCATTGACTGCAAGCAAGGGAAACAAAAACCCCAGCACCAATGCGGCTAGCAGGATTAAGCTGTTGTATTTATGGTAAGTAATATATTTCCACGCGTTTTGCACTAAAAAAATAAAGGTCACTCCCTTCTGTTCTTTGTCTGTCCATGTTTTATATTCCCGCACTTATATTGGAAAAGGGCTGCCACTGATATGGCAGTCCCTTTTTCATGGGATACTTAAGGATTCTTACAGCAGCCTAAATTTTCTTTGACTGTTTTATATTCATAATAATGACCGTTCTCTCCTATGCACTCCCTTCTATATCCTTTTACATGAAAATTAGTAAGGTCGCTTCCGTTATAACATATGGACGTAGTACATTCATAGCCGGCAGTTCCTGGAATATATTCCCAATCATAACACGGAGCTGCCTCTGTCTTCACTGGCAAAAGCCACACCAATCCTGCCGCCACCAATGCTCCCGCTGCCAAACAATATTTATTTCTTCCTTTTTTCATACTCTTCTCTCCTTTTCTTATATTGGCACATCACAGTGCCAAAACCCAATGAATATCATCAGGTTTTATACAATGTTTCCATCTGCCATGCAAATTTTCCTGTCCGCCAAATCCGCAAGCTCTCTGTCGTGGGTCACCATAATGATGGTAGTCCCCTCTTCGTTCAACTCCCGTAAAAGCCGCATAACCGCCCTGCCGTTTTCATAATCCAGATTACCCGTGGGCTCGTCCGCCAGAAGGGTATGAGGATGGTTTGCCAGCGCGCGGGCAATTGCCACCCGCTGCATCTCCCCACCGGAAAGCTTTGTAGGATGTGCCTTGTATTTTTCCGAAAGCCCCACCCTGTCAAGCAGCGCCTTCGCCCGCGCCTTTCTCTCCCTGCCGCCAACACCGGCATACCCTAACGGCAGCGCCACGTTTTCCACAGCAGTCAGCTCCTTTGCCAGATGAAAGGACTGGAACACAAAGCCGATGTTGCGGTTTCGGAACCTCGACAGCTCCCTTTCGTTTAACCCCGCCACAGGGGCATCCTCATAGTAATATTCCCCTTCCGTCTGCCTGTCCATGCCCCCCATAATGTTTAACAGCGTGCTCTTACCGCAGCCGGAGGCGCCCGTTATGGCGACAAACTCTCCCTTTTCAATCTGCAGAGATACGCCCTTTAATGCCCGCGTCAAGCTCTCTCCTTTTCCGTATTCCCTGACAATCCGCTCCATTCTGATTAACATATCCTACCCTTCCTCCTTCAGCGTCGCCGCCACATTTCCTGCCTTGATTTCATGCATGCCCGCCAGAACGGATACCACGCTGAATACAAATGCCGCCGCGCACACAATCCCTATTCCCGCCATATTCATTCTAAGCTCGCCCTGATAAATGACCGCCTTCTTCAGCAGAGGGGATATCAGGATGCCCAGTATGCCGCCGGTAAGCAGCACTACAAAATTCTCCACTATGGTTTCCGCCATAAGCCGGCGTATGGTAGAGCCGCAGGCAACAGAGACCGCAAGCAGATGCCGCCTCTTGTTTAGAAGCAGGAACATGGTACCCATGCTTCCTACACCTGCCAGCAGCATAACGCTGATTGCCGCAAACAACCACCTGTCCATGTCCGTACTGTAATTACCCATTTGCTGCTTCAACTCCTTGTAGGCATCAGGTGCCGTAAAATAGCCGTTGCTGCACGTCGCCTCATTGATTATACGAAGCTGCTGCGCAATCAAATCCTCCCGGTATTCGGTGTTTTTGTAACAGTACATCAGAAGGCTTCCTGTATACACCGGCAATCCACTCGGACTTATTGGTATCCACGCGTCCTCCAAGGGAAAAATAACTGCATCCGCCATATCATATCCATAGTAATCCCTTAAAGGGTCATCCAAAAAATAAGGTAAAACACTCTCTTCCCCTACTGGCATCACCACATCATAAGGGTAGACTTTTCCATCCACCATCAGCACATCTCCCTCGATGTAAAACTCCCCCTCCGTAAAGAGAATTGTTGAGAATGCCTCCGGCTCCTTTAGCGCCTCCCTCACAGTTACCAAATCTGCATAAGCTTCCTCTCCCAAATACACCACCCCTTCCTTGCGGGGCATCTGATATAGGTACGCAAACAGGCTGTCATTCATAAAATGAACCGTCCATTGTGGTGTCATATAATCCTCTTCCGATTTGATAAGGAACACACCTGCATGAAATATATCCGTAAGCAATATCTCCAAATTTTCCCCGGCATTTTCTTCCAGCCGCAGATAGGTGTCATAGGTAATGCTATATGCGTCCGCACTCCCCCCGTTTATTTCTTCCACCGAAATCAGCCCCTCCATACTCCTCAGCCGTGCCTCCTCCAAAAGCTCCCTGCTTGTCATCCGGTAATTCATGCAGATGACAAAAAGCCCTGCACCCAGCATAAAATGCACCGCTATCACGGCATAGAGCAGGCTGTTATGACATAAATTGCGTAAAATCCGCTTTATGGAATATCTCATGCTTGTTTTTCTTCCTCCGCTTGCTTTCCTTTTCCCTGCTTAACTTCATTGTGCCATTCACTTTATGCATTTCATCTTACAAATCCTTACTGTTTCCTCACATTTCTATTTTGAGCCATAATACAGGCAGCCGTTTCCGCAGTCCGCAATATAGAAATTTCCTGTCTCATCGATTGCCATATGCATATACAGGGAGTAAGCTTCTTTTGGCAGGGCAAAAAGCGTTATAAATCTGTCGCTTTCTCCGTCAAAACAGTTGACATTACCATTTCCGGCAGAAACCATGTAAAGACTTCCGTTCCAGAAGGTAAGCGCTGTCGGCGCATACTTATCCTCTATCCGCGCAAGCAGTGAAAGTCCCTTTTTGTCAAGCTCATACAGCATATTTTTTCCCGACTGCATTGCTGTGGTTTTTTCTTCCATTTTCATTTCAAGTGTATTTACAAAATAGATACTTTCTTCTCCTGCACATAAGTAACCAATCACTTTATCCCCTATTTTTTCCCAGATATCATCTTCATAGGCATATATATAGGCATCAATCGGGTCAGGCGACAGCACGGACACATAAATCACGCCTTCCCCATCAACAGCAATGCTTACATATTCGTCACTATACTGCGAACTGAGGGAAGGCAGGTAATACATTTCCAAATACTCAAATTCCGCTGTAAACTTCTGCACACGGCAGTTTCCCTCATCCAACACGTAAAAGCAGCCATCCGCAAAGGTAATGTCTCTTGGTTCTGAAAAATTTCCTTCCTCCATGCCCAGCGTACCATAGGAATCCTCTCTGGTAAAATCCATTCCCAGTTTTACAATGCAGTTGTTGGATAAATCACATATATAGATACTATCATTGTAAATGCAGATACCGCCCGGATTTCCGATTTCCAATTCGACTAAATCCAACTCCTGCACATCATACCCGCCCTGCATACCCGCATCAGGCTTTAGAAAAAACGTTTCCTTCTCCTGCTCCTTGCCACAGGCTGCCAGCCCCAGAAGCGAAAGCAGGCACAAAACGATTATCTTACACTTCTTCAACTTATTTTTCCTCCCCTCCTGCTGCAGACAGCATATCATTTCTCCTCTTTATGGCTGTCTAATTCCTGCAGCAGTGTTTCCACCGGAACCTCGCCCACAATTCTGTATTCCTCCTCCGACTGCAGAACCAAAAAAGTGGGATACCATTCGATGCCATAGACCAGCTTCAACAGTGCATATTCGTCCCTCTCATGAGATGGCTCTATGTCATTGTAGGTATAGAGGTAATACAGGTTTCTCTCATCCGTCCTTTCATCATTGGTAAGGATATCGTCTGCCGTGGCACAATCAGGACACCCCTCCATACAGAAATATACAATCTGCTGCTTTTCAAAATCCGAGATGCCAAAATATTCCACCAGATAACGGTTGGCATTGAGCCGAAGCTGTTCTTCCGGTCCTTCTTCAACCACCTGCATATACAACTTCTCAATGCAAAGTTTGATATCTGAATTGTAGTATATAATGCTGCCCTGACTGTCCAGCAGGTACGCTGTCGGAGTCGGCGTATTGATTGCAATGCTGCCGTTTATGCTGAAACAGTTTTCTGATGCAATACCGTATTCTTCTATCAAGGACACCGGCATGGAATCACTCCACAAAAGCAACACCTGCAGGTTGTCCTCACCAAAGACACTCTGCAGCCTTTCCACAAAGCGCAGCGCATCCCCGCAGCTTGCACAGGAAGAGGAAAGATAAAATAAAACAGTATTATACTCCCCATATTTTAGTGCCGCTTCGTTTCCATCCACATCTACTATAGGTATCGTATTAAAACTATCCCCATAGCGCAAATCCTTTATGATTACATCTGAGATTGTCTGTATTTCTTTTGGTTCTTTTAGCTGATTTCTCTGTAGAATGATAATGACAAATTCCAATATGATAAAGAACAATAATAAAACTGTCAGAATATACAATGTTCTGCTTTTCCCCATTTACAACCCCATCCCCATTGATTCTTACCACTTAGTACAAAATACCCCGTTTATCATATTTATAAAACATATCATATTTTCGAGTATCCCGCAAGTGTCAGAGTTGTCAAATTCCGAAAGGGAAACTGCAGCTTTCTGCCGTTTCCCCGTCTTTAGGATTTAGCACTATGATTCTTTGGAAGCAACTGAATACCCA
>CAMWUP010000155.1 GCA_947177465.1 uncultured Lachnospiraceae bacterium | reverse complement strand
AGTCACGAATTGTGCATGTTGTATATTCCATAAGCAGACCCTTGTTTACCGTCGGTACTTAGCTGCCGTATTTTGGCAGCTTATGTACCGCTACGGTAAACTTGGAGCGAAAGCGTGTCTGTGTTGGATTATACAACATCCACAATGACACTTGCCATATAACCAGTTTCGCAAATGCCTAAGTACCGCATAAATGCTATGCTGTGGCTCTTTTGTATTTATTTTGATTAAGAAGTCTTTTATATTTTATAACTCCGTGTACATAGTGAAATCTATTGACACATTCACTCTAACGTGTTAGACTCTCAATGTAATCTAATGTATTAGACTATGTGTAAAAGGAGGAACACCTTATGGATGCGCCAAAGATTTTTGAAAGTGAATACCGCTTCTGCCTGATTCTGTGGGAACATGAACCGATTAAAAGCAGTGAACTGGTTGCTTTGTGCAAAGAAAAACTGGGTTGGAAAAGCTCCACTACCTACACCGTCATAAAACGTCTGTCAGACCGCGGTGTTCTGAAAAATGAAAATACCATTGTTACATCACTTATCTCTAAGAATGAAGCGCAGACCGCCGAAATCGAAGAACTTGTGGAGAAAAAATTTGACAATTCCCTTCCTTCCTTTATTGCTGCTTTTACCAGACACCGTAAGGTAACAGAAAATGATATTGATGAGATTCAGCAGATAATCGACCGTTTTCGGCAAGGGGGCGCACTATGACAAATTTATTTTTAAAGCTTATCAACATGAGCGTTGCCGCAAGCTGGCTTATTCTGCTGGTTCTTGTTCTGCGCCCTGCTTTGCAGAAAGCGCCGAGATGGGTCAATGTACTTCTCTGGGGGATTGTGGCTATCCGCCTTATCTGCCCTTTTTCCATAGAAAGCGCTTTGAGCATGATTCCCAGCGCCGAAACGATTCGCCCTGAAATCATGCTGGAGGCAGAACCTTCGATTGAAAGCGGTATTCCTGTTATAAATAATGCGCTCAATCCTATTATAGAGCACAGCTTTACGCCGAGTCCCGGCGCAAGCGTAAATCCACTCCAGATATGGCTTCCCGCACTGGCTGCTTTTTGGTGTGTCGGCGTCGTTTTCCTGCTTTTATATGCTGCGATAAGCTATGGACGCCTGCGCAAAAGGGTCAATACTGCCATTCTCCTTCAGGATAATATTTATCAAAGCGAGAACATTGCCTCCCCCGTTATCCTCGGCATCATCAAGCCCAAAATATATATTCCCTTTTTGCTGTCACCGGAATCAACGGAGCCTGTGCTGGCACATGAACAGGCGCATTTACACCGTTTGGACCATTGGTGGAAGCCCTTTGGTTTTTTGCTGCTGGCAGTTTACTGGTTCAATCCGCTGATGTGGCTGAGTTATATTCTGCTGTGTAGAGACATCGAGCTTGCCTGCGACGAAAAGGTAATACGGGAATATGGCAATGAAGCAAGGGCAGACTATTCCCAGGCCCTGCTCAACTGCAGCGCAGACCGCCGCCGAATCACTGCCTGCCCGCTTGCCTTTGGAGAATCCGATATAAAGAAACGGGTAAAGTCCATATTGAGCTACAAACGGCCGACTATCTGGATTGTTGCAGCCGCCCTTGCCGTCTGCCTCATTGTAACAATCTGTTTTCTGACCAATCCCTATTCCGATAAGGTATTTGATTTGACAGATGCGGCTTTGGCACTTATAACCTCGTCAGACAGCGAAGAACCCGTAAGGCTCTCAGGCGCTCCGCTGGAAACGCTTTCCGCAGATATTATGCAGTATCACTACGAAAGAACAGGCGCGCAAGGGTCTGACGAATGGCTTTATCAAATCACATGGTATGACAAGGACGGAAATGAGATAGAAAGCTTATCCGTACTGGACGAAAACCAAATTGCATATCACGATAAGCTCTATCGGACAGATTCCGGACAAATAGATTTGCCGCTTTTGGAGCAGCTATGCACACTGCTTGCAGCCGACGTACCATCTGGTTCCGATATCACTCTGAACAGCACAGAATCACCGGATCCTGTCTCGTCTCTTGGTTCTGACACAAATTCAGATGGCACCAGCGCGCCTGATGCAAGCCTGCCACTTATTCTGGATTTAAACCGGAACGGCATAGAAGAAACTCTGGTACTGAAAGAAATAGACGGCGGCAACGGACAGGCTGTGGAAATATATGAAAATGATGAGCGGATTTTTTACACGGAAGGCAATTATGCCCATGTAGGCTGGAACGCACTGTTCTTGTGCATTTTGGATGGGGAAAGCTATCTGCTGCACTATGACCCTGCTTTGTATCAAGGTATATTCAGCTATAGCTATGAATTGTTTACTTTGAAAGACGGATATGAAACTATAACCTACAACAAAATTAGAATTGATGTAAATTTTGATGCACCTTCCCATGATAAATTCAATCCTGAGGAAATTGCATCCTTTATGGAAGAGATAAATGGTTATCTTGCCCAAAGCACGCAGCTGCTCAATACGGATTATAACCTTTTAGCTACCTTTGAAAGAACCGGAAAACTAGAGGACGACCTCAGTACTCTTTTTGACAGTTATAAACCTGAATTTTCAAGGGACAATGCAAAGTCCCTGTCAGAAAACCTAAGACTACTGCAGGAAGCGCTGGAGTCTTCCGCCTCTCGGCCGCTCTCCACCGTCTCTTCCGCCGGTCTCCCCTTTGACTACATCTTAGAAATGATGTTCTGCAGCGGCGCAGGCGGATGGCGAACTGTCCTTTCACTCCATCCGGATGGCTCTTTTACCGGAATATATTCGGATTCCGACATGGGGTCTTACGAAGCAGACTATCCGAACGGTACGCAGTATATCTGCAGGTTTCACGGCAGCTTTAAAGACATTGTACAGTTAAGCGATTCCAGTTGGCGTTTGACCTTGGATGAACTGGTTCTGGATACGGAACATGAAATTGGCGAAGAGTGGATTGCAGACGGGACCCGCTATATTGCAAGTACGCCCTACGGCTTTTCGGATGCAAATAACAACATGCCAAAGGAAAACGCGCAGTTTATCCTCTATTCTCCCAATGCGCAAGGACATACCCCGGGCACTGAGCTATATGGCGCAATAGATTTCCAGCTCTGGCAGCCTGAACGAAGGGAATATCTGGATTCCAATGATACTCTGGGCTGCTATGGACTGCACAATCTGGATACCGGTTATGGCTTTTTCTCCCTTGACGGGTGGGGTATCGAATAACAGAAAGCCACTATTTTGTAACAAACAGACCAGCGGCAGCATTATATAATTTCAAAAGCTGCCGATAAATACATAGAGAAGCGCTTTAATCAGCGTTACCATAAATAAGTTCAGAAGGAGATATCCCAATATGATGGCAGCAGATATGAAACAATTAATCAATTCCATGGAAAACACCCTGAAACTGCAGTACCGCGCAAGAGCCGAGAGAAGAGCCGACGAAGCAGAACGGGAACAGAAGGAATTTAAAGAAAAGCTGATGCGCATTGACGCCAACAAGCTGGAGCTTGAAAGCATGGCAAGAAAGGGAAAGGGTGCGGAAGCCGCCACCCAAAGAGACCAATTAATTGGTCTCATGATGGCTGGTTTTTAAAATTTAATTGAACTCACAGTGCTGCTCTGCTTCTGCAAGGCTTTGGTAGCCGTACAAGTGCGCACTGTTTTCCATAGTAAGCGCAGCAAGGTTTTTTCCTTCCTGACACATTCTGACCACAAAGCGTCCGTACAGCTCAAGCATTTTATCTGAATACGTGCCCAGTTCCCCCCGCAGATAGGTCTCGTAGGAAGTGTCGTCAAGACTGTCTTCACTGGTGTGAATCAATCTGGCATTACCTGCAAGGCGGGGGAACTGTCCGGCAAACTCCTCCATAAATCCTACCTGAATCTGCACAATGGCCTCGATTATCTGCTTTTTCTCCTCGGACAGAGCCGGAAAACGCTCTGCTATCTGCGCGTATTCCTCAGGTGATGTGCTTTCCATCATCCTTCCGTATTTTTCCTCAATCAGATTGCGCCCCCGCTTGTATTCCGACTGAAAATCATACAGATACTGAATCAGCATTTTCCGCTCCCATGTCATGTACTGGCTTTTGCGCATAATGGAAAAAGTAGGCCTGTTATTCTGACAGGAAGCCCTGCCGCCCACATTTTTTACTTTATCAAAAGCTTCAAACTCTGCTTCCACAATTTCCTCAATCAACTCTCCGTCCGGCAATTCTGAAAGCCCTTCTTTTTTATACAGCTCATCTACATGAAACTCTAAAAAGCTTTCTCGGCTGCTTATGACATCTGCCGCATAAAGCCTGTCTGCAAGCCCTTGGGCAAGCTCTTCCACAAGCGCCGTTTGTTCCGCCGTTACCTCGCCTTCCACAATTTTCTGAATCAGCTCCGCTTCCTTTTCATAATCCGCAATCTCTGCAATGCCCCTGTGAAGCCACTTGTCATGCAGCGGATGCTTTCCTGCCAGATAATACAGAATTTTCATTGCATGCTTCATTCCCTCTGCCAAGGAAAGCTCGGCAGCTACCATATCGTTTCTCGCTGCCATTCTGGAAAAATTGTACTGCGCCGCCTGTGCAAAACGTGCGCAGGCATTTGTCAGCTTTAAGTAGTACACATCTTCCGGAATTCCGGTTCTCAAAAACTCCCGAATCGCCGAGAAGGTTCCTTCATCATCCCGAAATACTTCTCCGTTTACTGCCGCCGCCAGCGCTTCGTCCGCAATGTCATCCCAGTATACGATAAGCTGCCCTTCCTTTGCACATGCCTTAAGCAGCTTTACCTTCTCCTCCACACTGCCGGGGAAATAGGGATGGTCCCCCCGCACCTCTGTCACTTTTCCGCTCTCTTCCTCGAGCCTGTACGCACCTGACACAATATCTATCATCGAGGTACAGTCTTCGGATATAAGAAGCCTCTGGAAAAAGCTGGCTATGGTACATACGCCCACACGTCTGCCGGCACGCTTTGTCACAGCACGGCGAAAACCCATAAACTCTTTGGGCAGTTCCTCATATGCCTTCTGCAGCTCTTTTCCGATTTCATCATAAACCTCTATATTCATCCACATGGCAAAACCGGGACCCCAGTCGTGGTCTCTGGATACCTCATCGTCATAACCGAAACAGTCTGAGCCTTCACCGCAGAGACCTACGGCAATTTTGTCCTCATAATCTGCAAATTTCTCATGAATCATGGCTTTGCCGTATTCCTCATAATACGCCCTGCACAGTGCAAGACCGGTCATCGGTTCCTTTACATTTGTTGTCTGTTCCATCGCATCCTCCCTTTGTGCCCTTTCGCACTCTTCTAAATTGTTTGCCAATCTTTGATAAGACTCGTTCTCTCCCAAAGACGCCTTTACGCCTGCCATTGCCCTTTTAAAGCAGTCCGCCGCCTTTTTGTATTCGCCTTTTCCATAGTAATACGTCCCCATGGATGACAGTACTGCACAGTAATGGGAATCCTGAATACCGTGCGCTTCAAACAGCTCTATCGCCCGCCTGCAGTATTCCATAGCGGCTTCCTCCTCATGAAGCACAAGACAGGTGGAGGCAAGATTGGCATAGGTGACGGCCTCCTCAAAGTATGTGTCTTCATTGACCTGTACGATAGGCAGCGCTTTCAGCAGATTCTCCTTCGCCTTTCCGAAATTATCCATTTCCTGATACAAAAGGCTTACATTGTTATAGAGGCTGGCAAAAAGCATGTCATTTCCGGCGAGGTTTTTCTGATACAGCTCCAAAACCTCCTCATAAT
>CAMWUP010000154.1 GCA_947177465.1 uncultured Lachnospiraceae bacterium | reverse complement strand
TTACGACCGGCTCAGCCATGGATCTATTCGGTGTGGATAATGTAGTAAGAGAAAAGTATGAGTGAAGAGGTTTAAATATTCAGCGAGGAATCAGATTACATGATACAAAAAAGCTTCCCTTTGAGGAGAGAATTGCAGACGTACATGAGCTTGGCTTTGCCTGCGGACATCTGGCGCTGTCCAAGGTGATTGACGAGTTTCCAACCGATGACGGCGCGCTGACCCCGGGGCTTGCCATGTACATAAAGAAAGTATTTGCACGAAATAACGTGGATATTGCTGTGTTGGGCTGCTACCTGAATCTGGCGAATCCCAATCCGGAAAAACTGAAAAAGATTACAAAGCGTTATCTGGCGCACCTTCGTTTTGCTTCTCTTTTGGGCTGCGGGGTGGTAGGGACGGAAACGGGAGCACCAAACGAAACCTACACGGCAGTGCCGGAGTGTCATGGCGAAGAGGCGCTGCAGACCTTCATACAAAATCTTCGGCCGGTAGTGCAGTATGCGGAAAAAACAGGTGTTATTTTGGCGATTGAGCCTGTGTGGAAGCATATTGTATACAATCCTGCGCGCGCAAGGCGGGTATTGGAAGAGATTGCGTCTCCCAACCTGCAGGTTATCCTGGACCCTGTGAATCTGCTGGATATCAGCAATTACGCGCAGCAGAAGGAAATCGTGGAGGAAGCGATTGACGTGCTGGGCGAGGACGTAGCCATGGTGCATATCAAGGATTTTAAGGTCGAAAACGGCAAGCTGGTTTCGGTAGGCGCAGGCTTGGGGGAAATGGACTATACAGCCATTATGAAATTTATCAGGGAAAAGAAGCCGTTTATGCATGTGACGCTGGAAAATACGACGCCTGAGGATAATATACAGTGCCGGAACCATATTTTAAAGCTTTATCAGGAAGCCGGCTGAGATCTGTTTCAGTAGTACTGCAGGCAGGTTAGGAATTGGTGTGGTTTGTATGCATGAGGTAGAAGTAAAGACAATTTTGTCAGCACGAAACGGAATGAATCTGTACAGAGGATGCAGTCACGGCTGTATCTACTGTGACGCCAGAAGCACCTGCTATCACATAGAGCATGTGTTTGAGGATATTGAAGTGAAGAAGAACGCGCCTGCGCTTTTGGAGGAGGCATTGCGAAAAAAGCGGAAAAGGTGCATGATCGGTACGGGTGGCATGAGCGACCCGTATCTGCATTTGGAAAAAGAACTTTGCCTGACGAGGAGATGTTTGGAGTTGATTGCGGAATATGGCTTCGGCGCAGCCGTTCAGACCAAATCCGACCTGATTCTGCGGGATATCGATCTGCTGAAACAAATCAATGACAGAACGAAGGCTGTGGTGGAGATAACGCTTACTACGGCTGATGAAAGCCTGTGTAAAATAGTAGAGCCCAATGTCTGCACGACAAAGCGGCGCTTTGAGGTGCTCTGCCGCATGCAGGAGGCGGGGATTCCCACGGTAGTATGGCTTTCTCCCATACTGCCCTTTCTCAATGACACCGAAGAAAATATTCTGGGCATCCTCGACTATTGCAAGAGAGCCGGTGTATACGGCATCATCAATTTCGGCATGGGGCTCACCCTGCGGGACGGCGACCGCCAGTATTTTTATAAGAAGCTGGACGAGCATTTCCCGGGGCTGAAACAGAAATATATCAAAACTTATGGAGACGCATACGAGCTTTCCAGCCCAAACAGCAGCGCCCTGTACCGTCTCTTTCGGGATAAATGTAAGGAGTACGGGCTTGTCTGCGGCAATGAGGCGCTGTTTTCCTATATGTATGCCTTTGAGGACAAAGGCGAGGGAGAACAGCTACGTTTGTTTTGAAAGTGGCTTCTTTTTGGAAATTTTTCCTATGGCTGCCAGCCATCCGGCGCACCGAGTACATTTTCTATGGTATACAGAGCTGCCTCTTCTGCCGTAAGCTGGTGGGAGAAGGCGGCTCTTTCTTTGGAAAATGTATTGCAAGATGCCGCATCTAAAGCAGTGTGGGCAGCGCCTTCCCCGCTCGAAGCATATTCTCCGTAATAAAAATGTCCGTGAGGCTTCTGCCAGTCGTGCCAGCCTGTCGGGTGGATATGTGAGCCCATTTCACAGCTTATGAACACGGTTTTTGCCCATTCACGCCAAGGGCGTCCTAAATAGACGGAACGGGGCGGGCAGTCGCTTGTCAGGCGGCAGTTATGAAACACATAGCCGAATGGGGTATTTTCCGGCGTGGAGGCGGCGGTAACATAGCCGTAGATTCCCTCGTCATCGGGGCTTTCCGGCGGTTTCCTGTCGCCCGGCATTTTGGAAAAAAGAGTGCAGTCCTCAAAAAAAGCAGTGGCGCTCCCAAAGATAAAGTCCACGTCGCCTTGTATGAAGCATCGTCTGTAGAGCTGCCTTCCCATAATCCGCGGCTTGTTTTCCCCGGGACCGGTAAAACCGCCGGACTTGACAGCGCAAGGAGGGAGCGGCGCGGTAAAGAGGGTATCCTGACTGGAGAGCAGACGGCAGTCCTCGAAAATCAGCCTGTCGCCGTCAGCATAGAGGGCGAGCGCCTGTCCAACCGTGTGCCCAAAGCCTGCATTATTTTGAATGGTAATATTTTTTGCCGTAAAATCATGGGTGTCGATGCGGACGGAAGCGGTGCGGAAGGTACCGCGTCTGCTGCCATCCGGCATGATTTCCATAGCGCCAAGATGATAAGACAGTACGGTAGAAGCTGCATCCTCTCCGAGAAAAGTCACATAGGGACGCTCTACCACAAGCTGTTCCTCATAAAATCCGGGTGCAATATGAATAGTAACAGGCGCAATGTTATCCTCCTGCACACAGGGAAAAGACTGTGGTGCAGCTTCTGCAGGGGGCAGGGAGGCAAGCGCCTGCGAGACAGTGTCAAAGCAAGGCGTTTCTTTCGGATAGTTTACGTATAAATGAATGGGATTCATAATGGGCTCCTTATGGCACGCTCTTTGAAATCGGGTCTGTTTCTAAATTATTGTTTCAATTGTATCACAGGAATTGCCCCGTCTCAACTTGTTTTCATGAAATCACCGGAGTCATTTCTCCCTCGACCACGCCAATTTTTACAATTTGTTCATAAAACTTTAACGGATTCATGCGGCTTTTGGTTGAATATACCGTCTGAATCTGTTAAAATAAACTTTGTGTATTTGGATAGAGCCGTCTGCGGCGGATATCCGGGGTACATGGTACGTGTTTATGGATGCCTGAAAAACAGGCAGATGGGAGCATGAGACGGTATGAGTTTAATTACGAAGATATTTGGAACGCACAGCGAACGCGAGTTAAAGCGCATTGCACCGCTGATTGATAAAATTGAAGCGATGCGGCCGGACCTGCTTGCGCTTTCCGACGATAAGCTTAAGGCAAAGACGGACGAGTTCAAGAAGCGTTTAAAGGACGGCGAGACACTGGACGACTTGCTTCCGGAGGCATATGCGGTTGTGCGCGAAGCGGCAAGGCGTGTGTTGAATATGGAGCACTACAGAGTGCAGCTTATCGGCGGTATTATTTTGCATCAGGGGCGTATCGCAGAGATGCGTACTGGTGAAGGTAAGACGCTGGTATCCACCCTTCCCGCTTATCTGAACGCGCTGGAAGGAAAAGGTGTGCATATCGTCACGGTAAATGATTATCTGGCACACCGTGACGCCGAATGGATGGGACAGGTTCATGAGTTTCTGGGACTGAAGGTCGGCGTTGTGCTAAACAGCATGACTTCCGATGAGCGCAGGGAGGCATACAACTGTGACATCACCTATGTAACCAACAACGAGCTTGGTTTCGATTACCTGAGGGACAACATGGTAGTATATAAGAAGCAGCTTGTTTTAAGGGGATTACATTATGCCATCATCGACGAGGTTGACTCCGTACTTATCGACGAGGCGAGGACGCCGCTTATTATTTCCGGACAGAGCGGCAAATCCACGAAGCTCTACGAAATGTGCGATATACTGGCACGCCAGTTAAAGCGCGGTGAGGACATGGCAGACTTGTCCAAAATGGACGCAATTATGGGCGTGGTACAGGAAGAAACAGGCGACTTTATTGTCAATGAAAAGGATAAGGTGGTCAATCTGACTGCCGCCGGTGTGGACAAGGTAGAAAAGTTTTTCCGGATTGAAAACTTTGCAGATCCGGAAAATCTGGAAATACAACACAACATTATTTTGGCGCTGCGCGCCCACAATCTGATGTTCAGGGACAAGGATTATGTGGTGAAGGACGATCAGGTGCTGATTGTAGATGAGTTTACCGGACGTATTATGCCGGGACGCCGTTATTCGGACGGTCTGCATCAGGCGATTGAAGCGAAGGAGCACGTGAAGGTAAAGCGCGAGAGCAAGACCCTTGCTAACATTACCTTCCAGAACTTCTTTAATCTGTTTGAGAAGAAGGCAGGTATGACCGGTACGGCACTTACGGAGGAAAGGGAGTTCCGCGATATCTATGGCATGGACGTTATCGAAATCCCTACCAATAAACCTGTCGTCAGACTTGACAGGCAGGACGCCGTGTATAAAACAAGAAAAGAAAAGCTCAACGCCATCGTGGATGCCGTGATAGAGGCGCACGAAAAGGGGCAGCCGGTACTGGTGGGCACCATCACCATTGAGGCTTCCGAGGAACTGAGCGCCATGCTGAAGCGTAAGGGCATTGAGCACAAGGTGCTGAACGCGAAGTTCCATGAGATGGAGGCGGAAATCGTTGCCGACGCCGGCGTGCACGGCGCAGTTACCATTGCCACCAATATGGCGGGGCGTGGTACGGACATCAAACTGGACGATGAGGCGAGAGAAGCGGGCGGACTCAAGATTATCGGTACGGAGCGTCACGAGTCAAGGCGTATTGACAATCAGCTCCGCGGACGTGCCGGACGTCAGGGAGACCCCGGCGAATCGAGGTTCTACATTTCGCTGGAGGACGACTTGATGCGTTTATTCGGCTCAGAGCGTCTGATTGGTGTATTTAATACACTGGGGATTCCCGAGGGACAGGAAATTGAGCACAAGATGCTGAGTAACGCCATCGAATCCGCACAGAAAAAGATAGAAAACAACAACTATGGTATTCGTAAGAATCTGCTTGAATATGACCGTGTTATGAGCGAGCAGAGAGAAATCATATATGGCGAGAGACGCCGCGTGCTGGATGGCGAGAGTATGCGGGATGTTATCTACAAGATGATAACCGACATCACGGAGCACTGTGTAGATATGGTCATCGGCGACGATTCGGATCCGGAGGAATGGGATTTGAACGAACTGAACACGCTGCTGCTTCCTATTATTCCGCTGGAGACGGTTACGAAGTCACGTATCAATACCATGAAAAAGAACGCGCTAAAGCAGCAGCTTAAGGAGGAAGCCGTAAAGCTCTATGAGGCGAAGGAGACGGAGTTCCCCGAGGCCGAGATGATGCGTGAGCTGGAGCGTGTGATTCTGCTTAAGGTAATCGACAGGAAGTGGATGGACCATATCGACGACATGGATCAGCTTCGTCAGGGTATCGGTCTGCAGGCATACGGACAGCGCGACCCTCTTGTGGAATATAAACTGAGCGGCTATGAGATGTTTGATGAAATGACAGAAAATATCAGGCAGGATACGGTTCGCCTGCTGCTTCGCGTAAAGCTTGAGCAGAAAGTGGAGAGAGAGCAGGTGGCAAAGGTGACCGGCACCAACAAGGATGACAGCGGTCCGAAGGCGCCGAAGAAGCGGGAAAACACAAAAGTGTATCCCAACGACCCATGTCC
>CAMWUP010000153.1 GCA_947177465.1 uncultured Lachnospiraceae bacterium | reverse complement strand
GTGAAAAAGGGTACTTTTGAAGCGGACAAAAAGTTTACTTGGAAAAACGGCAATAAGCTGGTGCGGGAGCAGGTGCTCGGCAGACTTTTGGAAATGACGCCGAAGGACGCGTGCATCGTATCAACCACCGGCAAGATTTCAAGGGAGCTGTATGAGCAGAGTAACCGGCTCTTTGGCAATCATGACGCCATTTTTATGACCGTGGGGGGGATGGGACATGCCTCCATGATAGCCTTTGGCATTGCACAGGAGAAACCGGAGAAAAAAGTCATTTGCATCGACGGCGACGGCGCGGTTCTTATGCATATGGGTGCGCTGGCGTTCATCGCTTCCCATGCGCCTGAAAATTATGTCCACATCGTATTGAACAATCAGGCGCATGAGTCCGTGGGCGCCATGCCTACAGACTGCGGACAGACGGAATTTGCCGCATTAGCACGCGCCGCAGGCTATGCGCACGCGGAAAAGATTACAGATGAAGCGGAGCTTGCCCGTATACAGGAAGGGCTGTCAGACAAGAACGGACCTGTATTTTATGAACTCCCGGGTGCCCTGGATTCCAGCGCAGACTTGTCACGTCCTGCAGAGACGGCGAAAGAAAACAGGGATGGATTTATGGGGGCTGTCATCAAAGGCACGCCTTCAAAATATTGACGACATCCTCTTCCGTCAGCGGCACGTAGGCGTTTGAAAGACCGCCGAACCGAACGGCTTTTTCAGCCATAAGTGCAAATTTGGAATCGTCGATGCCAAGCTCCGTCAGCGTCATGGGGATGCCACATTCTGAGAAAAATTCTTCCGTGGCGTCAATCGCCATATTAGCGCATTTGTATGCGTCCGGCTCAGTGATGCTCCATACATTTCTGCCGTATTCACAGAATTTTCCAACGGTTTCATCATTTAAAATATAGCGGAACCACCGCGGCGTCACAATGGCAAGACCGACGCCGTGGGTGATATCGTAGTAGGCGCTCAGCTCATGCTCAATGGGGTGGCAGGTCCATGCGCCGCCTTTGCCGCAGGCAGTCAGCCCATTCAATGCCTGTGTGCTCGCCCACATCAGATTGGCTCTGGCTTCATAATTGGCGGGTTCCTCCAAGGCAATCGGGCAGTATTTGATACATGCCTTTAACAGACCTTCGGCAAAGCGGTCGGAGATAAAGGCACGCTTCTCGTTTTGGAAATACTGTTCAAATAAATGGGACATAATATCTGCTGTTCCGGCCGCAGTCTGTCCTGAGGGCAGGGTATATAAATAGGTGGGGTCGCAGATGGAAGCTTTGGGGATAAAATCATGGGAGGCGGTTCCCAGCTTTTCGTTTGTTTCCATATTGCTGATAACGGCATTTTTGTTCATTTCCGAGCCGGTCGCCGCTAGTGTCAGTACTGTTACAATGGGCAGGACTGCGCCGATTTTTTGGGGATTGGTGACCAAATCCCACGGGTCGCCTTCGTAGGCGGCGCCGCCGGCAATCACCTTGGCGGCATCGATAACGCTGCCGCCGCCGACAGCAAGCACTGCTTCGATGTCATTTGCTTTACAAAGCCTTACGCCCTCGCGGACGGATGTGATTTTGGGATTCGGCTCTACGCCGGACAGTTCATATACGGAAAAATCGGAGAGCAGTTTAAAAACCTGGCTGTACAGTCCGTTTTTCTTGATACTGCCGCCGCCGTAGACCAGCAGTATCTTCTTTCCGTAGGGCGCCAGCAGCTCTGGCAGCGCACGAAGCTGTCCCTCCCCAAATCGAATATCCGTGTAAGCGTGAAATCTGAAATGATTCATAAATTACTCCCTTCTAATGGATTACATGGGTTTTAGATTTTTATTGAGCCTGTCTACCATCCAGGCAATTCGCTTTTCCCGTCCGGCGTCTGTCTTTGCATCAAGGTACGCCCGTGTATAAGTTTTCTTTACGGATGGAGACATCGCCTGAAAATTGGTGTAGGCGGGTTCGTATCCCTCCAACAGTGCGGATAGACAGGCAATCTGCTCCTCTGTAATGATTGCCAGAGGGTTTGAAGCGTTCCACTGTCCATTCTTTTTGGCTTCATCTATCTTCTTTCTGCCAAAATCAGTCATCAGTCCTCGTTCCTCAAGATCTTTTACCAATGCTTTATTTTTCTCCGACCATTTGCTATTCTCTCTGCGCGGAGAAAAATACTTCTTATAAGTCTTATCATCAATCTTTTCCATCTGTCCGTCAATCCAGCCAAAACAGAGGGCTTCTTCCAGAGCTTCGCCCGCTTTTATCGTTTTTGGCCCGCCAGCCTTACCAAACAAAAGCCAAATACCTTCCTCTGACAGACAATGCTTATGGAGCCATTCATGAAATTCTTCTCGGTCGGCAAATTTTATTGTTTCACTTATGATATATCCCTCCTTATCGCCGCTTATTTTTTATCATTTTGTGGTAAAATTCCCCGCCAGAAGATGACGGGGACTTCCGGTTACATTTCATCAAACAGCATCCATCCGGTATCGTAAACTTTGCGGACAACTGCATCCCATTTTTCCCTTGCCTGAAGGTATTCCTGCGATGTGGTATCAGAAGGGGTGTTTATGGTAAATTTTACCATGACCTTGCCATCACAGAGAGATATATAGCTGGTGTAGCCGACAATCCATGCCCGATTGCCGATATAGCGGTTATTGGTTCGGCTGATAAAGGAAAATGCCGTTGGCTCGTGGTATATTTTGTACCATGCAGACGCACATTTCCTTGGCGATATGCTGCCATATTCCTCTTCCGGTGCAAGGCGTTCATCAAAGTAGTAAATATTACTTTCTGCGATTGTATTGATATTTTGCAGGGGGATTTCTACCATGCTTATGCCGGTATCATATTTTTTTGTGGACAGGATAAGCCATATACCGCACAAAATAAGCAGACCAAAGGAAAAGGTAAGCGCCAGATAAACATACAAAGGCGTCTTGCGGTCATCGGTGCGGGAGACCCATACCGCAAAGAGCAGGAAGGAGGAAATCAGAATCAAAATCACGCCTGTTACGCAGGAAAAAAAGCGTTTTCTTTTTATCCATTTGTCACTTAGCTTTGGTATGGTTTGCCAATGTTGGTTTCTGCTGTTTTCCATGATAACCTCCATTTCGGAATGATTTACGCGGTGTGCGTCTGTTTACACCCATTTTAGCACAGCTGCTTCCAAAATGCCATGCTGCACACACATATTCCCGCAGAAAATACACTGACGGAGTGTGACGAAAAGCGTGCGGAACAAAGTGTGGATATACTTGACGAAAAAAAAACAATTGTATATAATGAAGTACAATCCTTGTATACAATAAACAAGAGAGGTGCACAATAGAATGGAATTCATAAGGCTGGAGGCATATGCAAAGGTAAATCTGGGTCTGGATGTGGTAAAACGGCTGGAAAACGGCTACCATGAGGTCAGAATGGTGATGCAGACCGTGGGAATCCATGACACTTTGCGGTTGGAAAAGACAAAAGAAGGCATTGCGCTTTTTACTGACAGCAGTGAAATGCCGGACGATGAAAATAACCTTGCATACAAGGCGGCACATGTTATGAAGGAGCGTTATGGCATTGCAGACGGCGTGGTCATTCATCTGCAAAAGCGGATACCTGTGGCGGCAGGCATGGCGGGCGGAAGCACGGACGCGGCTGCAGTGTTAAAGGGCATGAACATCCTGTTTTCACTGGGGCTTTCTCGGCAGGAGTTATGCGATGTGGGTGTGCGTCTGGGAGCCGACGTGCCATACTGTATCATAGGCGGGACTGCGCTGGCGGAAGGAATCGGCGAAAAGCTGACGGTACTGCCTGATGTGCCGGACTGCTATATTCTGACGGCAAAGCCGCCTGTCAGCGTTTCCACAAAATATGTCTATGATAATTTGAGGCTGACGGAAATAGAGCATCATCCTGATATTGACAGTATGGTCGACGCAATCAGGGAGCGCAGTCTTTCGGGTATCGTCTCCCGCATGGAAAACGTGCTGGAATCTGTGACGGAGAAAAAATATCCCGTTATTACGAGGATAAAGAGCCTTATGGAAGAGAACGGTGCAGAAAAGGCATTGATGAGTGGCAGCGGTCCGACTGTATTTGGCATATATGGCAACAGGGAGGATGCGGAAAAAGCGGCGGAAAACCTCTCCGTGGCAGAGCCGGATACACAGGTTTTTGTGACGGCATTTCAGAGAAAGGAGCAGTAAGGGTGCGGGATAATTTGCAGGTCAATATGGATGAATTTCTGCCCTTGCGCGATGTGGTTTTCAACACATTGCGGCGGGCAATCCTCACGGGAGAATTAAAGCCCGGCGAGCGGCTGATGGAAATCCATCTTGCCAATCGCCTGGGAGTCAGCAGAACCCCGATTCGCGAGGCAATCAGGAAGCTGGAGCTGGAAGGTCTTGTCACCATGATTCCGAGGCGGGGAGCGGAGGTAGCGCAGATAACGGAAAAAAGCTTACAGGATGTGCTGGAGGTCAGGCGCGCTTTGGATGCGCTTTCCGTGGAGCTTGCCTGTGACCGGATAAGCGAAGAGTCACTTCGTGCGCTGGGGGAGGCATGCGATGCCTTTGCAGCGGCGACAAAGACGAAGGACACCAAAAAGATAGCGGAGGCAGACGTGGCGCTGCATGATATTATCGTGCAGGCGGCAGACAACAGCCGGCTGGTTTCTCTTGTCAACAACCTTTCCGAGCAGATGTACCGGTACCGATTTGAATATTTGAAGGATGGGAGCGCGCACGGGCAGTTGATAGAGGAGCATCGCATTATTTACGAGAGTATTCGAAAAAAAGATAAAAAAACGGCGGCAGAGACCGCAAAGCTGCATATTGACAATCAGGAGCAGTCCATTATGAAGCAGCTTCGCATGGAAAAAGATAAAAATGTATAAATTTTTCACAGAGGGCGAAACTCCTATTAGGAAGCGGAAGTTTTAAATCTTCAACAAATCCCGCTTCGGAATGGGGATAATATGAAAAACAGAATGAGCCTTTTGTGGAAAAAAAGCCTGCTGATACTGGCGGCACTGGGATTTTTCGGTTTGTTGTATCCGGAGTTCAGTATTTTTGAGGATACCTGCCGGATTGTATACAGCACTGACGACGGCGAGGAAGTGCTTACTGTGCCTGAAGGAAGTGAATTGTATTACGGTCTCTTGTCAGCGGAGCCGGAAGAGATTAAAATAAAGAGCAGATTGCTGGAATGGCTGAGCCGTTACTTTAATAAAATGGAATGAAGTTACCTTTGGGGAAGAGCCAATCAGACGGCAGAATAGAGAGGAAATATGGGTTTGACGACAGAGAATACGGAGTGTGCAAAAGCGCCTATCGGCGTGTTTGACTCCGGTATCGGCGGGTTGACAGTGGCGAGGGAAATCATGCGCCAGATTCCCAATGAGAGTATTGTTTATTTCGGGGATACGGCAAGACTTCCTTATGGCAGTAAATCCAAGGAAACCGTGACAAGATATTCCAGACAGATTGTCCGGTTTTTAAAAACACATCATGTCAAGACTATTGTGGCGGCGTGTAATACCGTGAGCGCTTATGCTTTGGAGGTGCTCGAGCAGGAGAGTGACATTCCCATCATCGGTGTGGTAAAGCCGGGTGCAAAGGTGGCGGCTGCCACCACGCACAATAAAAAAATCGGCGTGATTGCGACGGAGGCTACCATCGGAAGCGGTATTTACAACCGGTACATAGAAGAATTGAACCATGGCGTTACCATATGGGAAAAAGCATGTCCGCTCTTTGTGCCGCTGGTGGAGGAGGGGCTTTTGGAAGACCCCGTC
>CAMWUP010000152.1 GCA_947177465.1 uncultured Lachnospiraceae bacterium | reverse complement strand
TAGTTATGTTTTTAGGAAAATAGCGGCAGTGCCCCAAGCTGCCGGTTCAAGATAGTTAGAATTTATACAGGATTACGCGGAGGCGCAATATTTTGAAGACTGTAAGAGCTGGTGTGAGTTCGCGGACGAAAAATGCAGGGATTTACCGGCGGAAGAAAAAGAGGGACTAAGCGCTGTTTTTAGAAAGGCAAGTCTGCATGAGCTTGCTTTCTGGGAAATGGCATATAGAGAATAGACATTTATTTTAAAGCATAAAGCGACAGTTTATAAGAGAGAGGAGTATTTGCATGAAAAAGGGTATTTGCTATGTGGTCGGAGCCGGAGAAAATTATGGTCTGGATTTTACACCTGGGGAGGAGGATTGCGTTATTGCGGCGGATGCAGGGTTTGCGGCCTTGGAGAAGAAGGGGATAGAGATGGATATGGTGATTGGCGATTTTGACACGCTTAACTTTGTACCCGCCCATCCGAATGTCATCGTTTTGAACAAGGAAAAGGATACCACGGATATGTTGTCCGCCGTGCGCGAGGGGGTCAAGAAGGGATACGAAAGGTTTCACATTTACTGCGGAACCGGCGGACGGATAGAGCATACCATTGCAAACATGCAGCTTTTAACGGAATTGTCACAAAGTGGAAAGCGAGGTTTTTTATTTGGAAAGGATTACATCATAACTGCTGTGACAAACGGAACGTTAGAGCTGCCTGAGCATGCTTCGGGCTTTGTATCTGTGTTTTCTCATTCTGACAGGGCGGAAGGCGTGTGCATAAAGGGGTTAAAGTATGAGCTTCAGGATGCAATCCTGACAAATTCGTTTCCACTTGGAGTCAGCAATGAATTTATCGGCAAAAGGGGAAGGATTTCTGTTGAAAACGGAACCTTGTTTATTGTGTTTCCGATGGAAGCAAAGGAGGCTGCCTGCCTATGAAAACGGTTTTGAGCATTGCCGGTTCCGACTGCAGCGGAGGCGCGGGCATACAAGCGGATTTAAAGACTTTTTCCGCACACGGCGTTTTTGGGATGAGCGTTATTGTCTCTGTTGTTGCCGAAAATACAAACAGGGTGATAGATGTGCAGGATGTAACGCCGGACATGATAGGAAAACAGATGGATGCAGTTTTTGAAGATATTGGCGTGGATGCCGTCAAAATCGGCATGTTGTCCTCTGCGGCGTGTATGGAAGCGGTTGCCGAAAAAATAAGACAGTACAGACCGCAGAATATAGTGGTTGACCCAGTCATGTATGCCAAAAACGGCAGTCCGCTTATGGATATGAAGGCAGTCGGCACATTGATAAAAAGGGTGGTTCCGCTTGCCGGTGTTTTGACGCCGAATATTCCGGAGGCGGAGGAAATAGCGGGCATGAAAATTACAACGATTGCGGACAGGAAGGCAGCAGCCCGTAAGATACATGACATGGGAGCGAAAGCAGTGGTGATAAAGGGGGGACATGCTGCCGGAAACGCAGTGGATGTTCTTTTTGACGGGAAGCGGTTTTTTTATTTTGAAACCGCGCGAATCGATACAAAGAATACTCATGGTACGGGTTGTACTTTTTCATCCGCGATTGCGTCAGGACTTGCAAAGGGCATGAGTGTGCATGAGGCGGTAAGAGAGGCGAAGAATTATGTGACAACGGCGATTGCACATTCACTCCCTATTGGGAAGGGCAACGGGCCAACCCATCATTTTTACGATTTATACAGGCATGGATTACGAGAACGGGCAGGAGGCGGCGCATGACATATGATTATTCGCTTTATCTGGTCACGGACCGTATAAGTATGAGTGCAGCAACCTTAAGGGAAGCGGTAGAACAGGCAGTTTTGGGCGGGTGTACCATGGTGCAGCTTCGCGAAACACATATTTCTTCGCGGGATTTTTATGATACGGCAAAAGAAATAAAAAAGATAACGGATACCTATGATACGCCCTTGATTATTAATAACAGGGTAGATATAGCGCTTTCAACCGACGCAGCAGGCGTGCACATTGGGCAGAGCGACATACCGGCTTCTGTTGTAAGAAGGCTGCTTGGGAGGGATAAGCTGCTCGGCGTGTCAGCGTCGTCTTTGCGCGAGGCGGTGCAGGCGCAGAAGGATGGCGCCGACTATCTGGGAGTGGGCGCCATGTTTCCGACAAGAACAAAGCTTGACGCAAAAATCGTGTCCATGGAGGAATTGCGGGCAATCCGGCAGGCCGTTACAATCCCTATTGTAGTCATCGGCGGCATCACGAAAGAAAATGCGGCGGCGTTTTTGAAATCCGGTGCGGACGGCATAGCGGCTGCTTCGGCAATTATGGCACAGCCGGATATTCGGCGGGCGGCGGATGAGTTAAAGAGGGAGGTTCGTCATTATTTCCGTTTTGCGATTCCGAAAAAAAACCGCAAAGCAGGAACCCTCTTTACAATTTCATAGATTAGAAATGTTATAATAAATGAAATCAATACAATCAAGGAAAATTGTCCTGCAACACCCATGGGTAATTTTAAGATGAAAAAACCTGCTGCCACCAGAACCGGCATGTGCAGAATGTAAACAGGGAAAGACGCACGGGTTAAATAATCGCTGAGTCGGTTATGAAAGTTCAGCTTTGCCTGCCCTATACCAAGCAATGTAATAATTCCCATCCATCCGAAAAAGATATAGAGTCCGGTTATCCAGATGTTTCGGAGATTTTCAAAACAGTACAGATAGGTGTATAGACTGCCGGACAGGATGCAAATTGTCAAATTCACATAACGGTATTGCTTTATTTTTTGTAGAATATTTTCTTTCGAAAGGATATAATATCCGAACAAAAACAGTATCATAAATTGTCCCAGACTTTTCCCGCCTACATTAAGGATATATTGGCAAAGCCATTCTGGAACAAACAGCAAAATAATAAAAAAATGTGAAGCGCAGCCAACCTGAAATTTCGGTAAGCGCTTCTTTTGTAAGAGAATGATTAGAAGCGCTGTTAAAGAAATTACAAACAAATAAAGTAAAAACCAAAGATGTGCAGGAGTAAAACCTCCATGATATCCTGTTAAATCGGTTTCTTTTGTGAAAAATAATCTATACTGCTGCCAGTATGTACCTGTATATCCGTTAAAGAACACTTCCGCAAAATAGGTCATTGCAGGAACAAGTACAAGCAGTCCAAAGAAAAACGGAATGAGTAATTTGTGGGTTCGCTCTACAATAAATTGTTTGTTTGTCCTTTTTTGAAGAGCATATCTACAGCTCATACCTGCAATAGTAAACAAAAAGGTCATATACCACGGATATACGGCAGTTGAAAACACATAAAGAACGGTGTTTGTGTGTGACCATATGTAAAACCCGCTGTATTCACCTCCGCTCCAAATCTGTGCTGCATGAAATGGAAAGAGCAGCAAGATTGCCATCCATCTTAAATTATCTATGTAATATTTTCGCTCCATCTGCATACTCTCCATTGTCATTTTAATACGGCGATTGGTTCTTCTTTGGTACAATCTCCGTCAAATTACGATTTATTATCCCATATAAACTGCTGCAGAGGGCTCTGCAGATGGCAGAAGCTCTTTGCCGTGCGCAGTTTCTTTAAAAAGTGTATTTCCTTCCATTGCATACGTGATGGAACGGTATTTCGTTGTTCTGACGCCATAGGGGATATAAAGCCATTTCAATTTTGAGGCTTTTTCTATCCTCAATTCCTGTGTAGTGTTTGTGATACCTTTGGGATTGTATACAAGCAGCCGTTCAGAATGTGCAAACTGTATCTCCAGAATTTCTCCGTCATAATGGGTTCGTACAATTTTATGATAATTATCGTAAGGTCTGCCGAACCAGTCGCCATAAAAGCACAGGCTGCCGCCTTTGGTTAAAAGGTGTAAATCTTTGCCGGAGCGAAAAATATGTAAGCGTTTTTTAACGATTTTTTCTGCTTCTGCTATAGCGTCTAAATAGGTTTTGGCGAGCCGGATTTTTCGGTGATTTATGTTTAAATGATAATCCGTTTTCTGCGATTCAACCACACCGGTAATTTCTCCGCCCAGATATATACGGCACGGTGTAACGGGTCCGTAGCCGTATTCACACTCGAGGTAAGCGCTTCTTTTGCAGCATGGGCATATTGCGGCGAAATTGGCACATGCTTCGACTGAAAATGAGGTATCACAGTAAATACATTCTAAATCTTTTATCATGGCTTTCTCCTGCTTCTGTTTGTGTTGAGCAAATTACAATGTACTTCTCAGCCACGCCACAGATTCACGCAATGCCTCCACTGTTTTGGTTTCTATTACGCATCGGCACCCACATTCCTTTGCGATTTGGAGTCTCTGTGCCAGGTTGACTTCACCGGTGCCCAAAGTCTGATGATTTTTGCGTCCAAGTCCGTCGTGGATATGAAAATGGTACAGCTTATCCTTGTGCTGCATGAGAAACGCTTCATCCACATTATCACAGGTATGAGAATGTCCGATATCCCATGTCAGCGCAAACATGCTGCTTTGCAGGAGATAGTCAATCGCCCCCTTTTCAAAGTCCTGATAGCCGTCCGTGTTCTCGATGCATATTTTAATACCGGAATTTCCCGCTGTCTTTTCACATAATTCACGAAAACGGCGGATTGCCGCCATATATTCGCTGCGGTATTCTTCAAAAAGCCATACCCTTCTGTCAGGCAGGGTAATATAGACGCCGGCGTGCATATGCATATTTAAAAGCGGCACGCCGATTTTTTGCGCTACGTTCAATGTGCGCTCTACCGTTTCCAGATAGGCTTCTGCCACAAGGCGGTTAAAATCGCATACATTCAGATTTTCGTCCAGATGAATCGTATAATAGAGGTGATAACGCTCTGCCAAGTCTTTCAGATAGTCCGTTTCTTCCAACTGCGGCACCTGATACATGGGGAAATTCATGTTCAGTTCAATAAACTGCAGCCCAAGCTCTTTGCACAGGTCAGCAGTCTCCTCCAGATTTTTGTTTTCAATCAATGTCGGCATGCCAAAGTCCATAAGCACCTTCCTTTTTAATGAATATCATGCAGAGCTTTTATTCTTCGTTTCTGCGCTTTTTCCGTTGTGGGGCAATTCTTGATATCATATCCGTGCATGGTTTGCTTTGTTTCATATAATGTTACAGGAACACCGTTATCCATCAGCTTCTTTGCAAACTCGACACCTTCGTCATGTAAACAGTCGTATTCTGCGGTTTCCAGATAGGTGGGAGGCATATTGCGCAGCTCTGTTCTTTCATTTGGGGAAATATAGTGACAATTTCCCAAATAATAATGCCACATTCTTTTAGTCAGTTTGGAATTCCACATAGGGGTATCCGTATAGATTTTCATGGATTGCGTATTCATCCGCTTGTCTAACAAAGGGTATATAAGCATTTGATAACAGGGCCTTACCAAATTTTTCTTAAGGGCTTTTAAAGTGACGTCAACTGCCAGACACCCGCCTGCGGAATCCCCGCCGACAATAATCTTGTTTGTATCTATTTTTAAATGGGCAGCGTTTTTCACAATCCATTGATATGCGCGGAAGCAGTCATTTAACGGAACGGGATACTTATATTTGGGAGAAAGCCTGTAATCAACATATACTACCTTACAATTACCTTGTGCGGCAAATCGCCGACACAAATGATAATGGCAGGGAGCCCCCTTAAAAGCAAAACCGCCTCCATGCAGATACAAAAGTACTTTGTCAGTCTTTCTCTTGACAGGAAGAAAAAGATAAAGAACGATATGCCTGCCATCGACTGTTTTCAGCCGCTTTTTTGTTATGCTTACTTCAGCGTTACCCTTAAGCAT
>CAMWUP010000151.1 GCA_947177465.1 uncultured Lachnospiraceae bacterium | reverse complement strand
CCTCATACCGGTCAGCCATGCGGAATATGTGGAAAAATGGTATGGATTCTGCGATGCCTTTTTTGCCGTCTCCAAAGAGGAACAAAGCAAATCATAAATAGCAGATAACTTGGTTTTTACACAAAAAAGCAGCCTTGCTTCCTCTATGGAGCAACGGCTGCTTTTCTGCCTTCACCAGCCTCACAGTGCAAATTTAATGCGGTAAATGTTATCATCAGCGTTTTCCTAATACGAAATCATCTCCTCAATGAAAATTCCATATCCGCTTGTCGAATCGTTTATCAGAACATGCGTCACCGCACCAATCAGCTTACCGTTTTGGATAATGGGCGCACCGCTCATACCCTGTATAATGCCGCCTGTCAGGGCAATCAGTTCAGGGTCCGTTACCTGAAGCACAATACCACGATTGACATTGTTCTGGTCTAAATGACATTCCTTAATCCGGATATCATAGTATTTCAGTTCTCCATCCACCATACAGAGAATCTGGGCCGGACCAACCTCCACCTCCTGCTTTAAGCCGATGGGGAGCGGTTCCGTCTCAATACAGGAAAGCATCCTGTCGTTACAGGTTCCGAAAATCCCCCGCTCGGTATTATCTGAAATAACGCCGAAAATATTGCTGTCATTGTATTCAATCATACCGGTCATTTCCCCGGGTTCTCCTCTGACGCCCTTCTTAATCGCTACAATATCCGTCCTGTAGAGGGTCCCGCTGTCAAGCTCCATTATCATGCCCGTATCTACATCGTTGATTCCGTGCCCCAGCGCGCCGAAATTGCCTTCACTGTCCACAAAGGTCATGGTTCCCACACCCTGCGCATTGTCCCTGACCCAAACGCCCAGCTTATATTCTCCGCTCTGGTTCTGATAAGGCTGCACCTCAATATCAAAGGTCTCTCCCCCGCGGCGCACCGTGAGTACCACCGGCTGCCCGCCGCAGTCTTCCACCATTTTAATAAAGGTATTTTTATCCGCTATCTCCTCCCCGTTCAGGGAAAGGATATAATCGCCTGTTTTTAACAGGTAGCGGGAAGGTGAAACGCTGCTGCCGTTTACGGATATAAAGTCTCCCACACCAATCACCAGAATCCCATCTGTTTTCATATAGATACCGACGGGCAGTCCCACCGGTGTGAGCGTCATATTTTCAATGACGTCGATATTGACCTGCTTAAAAGGAATGAATCCGAACAGCTTCAGGTTCATCTGATAGCTGCTCAGTGTGTCTGCCCGCATGGTGACGGGACTCCGCAAATCAATGTAGATGGAATCTGCCGGTATGTTGGACTCTCCCTGTCCGTTTGCAGGAACCGCAAATTCGTCCATATCCTCCTGTATTCTGACGATTTCTCCCTCGAGGGGCAGTCCTATGTTCAATACCTGGTCTTCTCCCATCTTCAATTTGATATTGCCCGGAATCTTCTGATAATAGTACAGAAAACCGACGCCTGCAAGTGTAAGGCAGGTGAAAATAAGGGCGCACCACAAGCACCTTTTGTATATCTTCTTTCTTTTTTTGTTTTTCATTGCCATACCTCCAAAAAAAGAGTACCCGTATCGGATACTCTTCTTAGTGTTGTCATATTTTTAAAGTTTAAACACCAAAATCAGCTTTGCTTGATTTTGGCAGCCTCCATTTTCATTTCTTTTGCATTGGAAAGCGCTGCCTCGGACAAGGCGTCCGCCCCCAAAAGCCTTGCCAGTTCTTCTATCTCTCCTTCTTTTGAAAGTCTGCGTATCCCCGTCATCGTGCTCTGCCCGTCCGTCTGCTTTTCAATGGCAAAATGTGCATCCGCCATAGCTGCAATCTGCGGCAGATGTGTAATGCAGATAACTTGATGCGCACAGGATAAAGCGCCCAGCTTTTCTGAGACCTTCCATGCCGTCCTGCCGCTGATTCCGGCGTCGATTTCGTCAAAAATCAGCGTATCCACCGCATCCTTATCCGCCAGCACGGTCTTGACTCCCAGCATAATACGGGAAAGCTCGCCGCCACTTGCTACCTGTCCCAAAGGCTTTCTGCCTTCGCCAGGATTGGTGGAAATCAAAAACTCTACATCATCAAAGCCATCCGGCGAGGCTTCCTTTTTTTCTATTTTAATTTCAAACTCCACCGCCAGAAAATTCAGCTCGGAAAGCGCGGTTTTCAAGGTTTTCTCCAGCTTTTTCGCCTGTTTTTGGCGAAGCGCGGAAACCTTTTCACAGCTTTCCGTAAGCGCTTTCTGCGTCTCGTCATACTTCTTTTTTAAAAGCGCCATATAGCTTTCATAATCATTCAGCTTTTCTATTTTTTCCGAAAGCTCCTCTTTATATGCAAGCACCTCGTCGATTGTTTTTCCATATTTTTCTTTTAAATGATTCAGCCGGTTTAAACGCTCCTCCACAGCGGCAAAATCCGCTTCGTCAAATTCCATATCGGCAAGATAGTCGGAAAGCTCCCTGTTGAAATCATTTAAAAGCGCCTCGATTTCTGTAATCTGCTCCGAAAGTCCTGAAAGCCCATTGTCGTAGACTGCCGCCTGTGACAGCTCCCGCACTGCTCTGCTGACAAAAAAGGATGCGCCCTCCTCTTCTCCGCCGCTGAACCGGTAGCACGCGCCAAGCGCCTCCCCTATCTTACGGCTGTTTGCCATGCGGCGGTACTTATTTTCTAATTCTTCATCCTCACCTGCTATGGGCGCCGCCTGCTCAATTTCATCAAATTCAAAAAGCGCTAGCTCTGTTTCCCGCTTTCGCTTTGCCTCGTCCATCTCCTGTTCCGTTATCTCATTCCATATACGGTTTTTCTCGTGGAACAACTCCCTTACCCTTTTTAACGGAGCAAGGATTTCATCTCCTGCATAGGCATCCAGAATTTCCAGATGCTTTTTTTTATGAAGAAGGGATTGATGCTCATGCTGCCCGTGGATATCCAGAAGCAGCTCGGACAGCTCCTTTAACTGTCTGGCGCTCACGGTCTCCCCATTGATGCGGCTGACGCTTCTGCCTGTCTGCAGGCGGCGGCTGATTGTCACCGCACCCTCTTCACAGGGCAGCTCCATCTCTGCAAGCTTTTCCCGAATCCTCTCATCCTCATCAGAAAAGGTCAGTTCCGCCAGCGCATACTCCGCCTCTCTCCGAATCAAATCCTTATCTGCCTTCGCTCCCAGCGCCAGATTGACAGAGCCGAGCAGAATGGACTTTCCCGCGCCGGTCTCGCCGGTCAGAATATTTAACCCCGGTGCAAATTCTACCTCCGCCTCCTCTATCAGCGCAAGATTCTTTACATGTAAGCTTAATAACATTTATTTACCCCACAATTTCATTTTGTACTTTTATGCTTCCACCATCCCGCGTATTTTCTCCATCAGGATTTTCGTATCCTCCACGGTTCTGACCGCAATCATGATGGTATCGTCCCCTGCAATGGTACCCACGACCTCTTTGAACTTCATGGCGTCCACCGCAGCCGCAACCGCCATCGCCATGCCGGATACCGTCTTAATCACCAAAATATTCTGCGCCATATCCATGGAATAAAAGCCGTCTGTCAGAACACGGCTGTACTTATCCCACAGACGGGCGTCGTCCTGTCTTAACACAATATATTTCTGCCTGCCGCCCGCCGGAACCTTGGACAGATTTAACTCCCTGATATCCCTTGATATGGTAGCCTGCGTCACATCATATCCCGCCTGCTTTAAATAAGCCGCCAGCTCTTCCTGTGTCTCCACATCATATGACTCTATAATTTCTATGATTTTGGCGTGTCTCGTCTTTTTCATAAAAGCTCCTATCTGCGCATACTGCGCGTTTTCCAAGACTGCAATTTAGTTTTCGCTCATTTTCTTATGAAGCACCTCTAAAAAGCCCGCCCTTCCGAGCTTTATGAAATCCGTTGTTCTATCCGACTGTACAATCCGCACAGCGTCCCCCGTCTTTAATTCCACGCTGCAGCCGTCAAAGTTGACTGCTGCCGTCTGCGTCTGCCCCTCCGTCCCCGCCGGAATCTCGATGACGACCTCGTCCTGCGGCGAAAGCACAATGCTCCTCTGGTTCATGGTATGAGGACAGACCGGCGTTACCACAATCAGCCTTGCCGAAGGCTCCACAATCGGCCCTCCCGCAGACAGATTGTAGCCTGTCGAACCGGTCGGAGTCGTCACGATAATACCGTCCGCCAGATATTTATACAAAAGCCTGCGGTTGACATAGAGGTGAAAACGCAGCACCTGCTGGCTGCCCGACTTGCTGATGACAATATCGTTGAGCGCCCACTCCTCCCGCCTTTCGCCGCTCTCCTTATAGACCGTGCCGCTTATCATCATACGGCTCTCCAGCTCATACTCTCCGTGTAAAAGCTGTGTCAGCGCCGCCTCTGCACTCTCCGGCTCCACCTCCGTCAGATAGCCCAGATTGCCCAGATTAACCCCTAAAAGCGGCACGCGCTTTCTGCCGCCAAATTCCCTTGCCGCCTTTAACATAGTGCCGTCTCCCCCCAGCACCAGAATACAATCGGCGGTCGTTTCCTTCTGCTCCGTACCTTCCTCTCCCATGATTTTGACATCACAGCGGATTCCCTCTTCTTCCAGAAAGGCGCGCAGCCTGCGGGTCATCTCAAAGTTTTTATCCTTATGGCTGTTGGTGTAAATACAGAAATATTTCATTTCGCATCCAGCTCCTCATGCGCTTTTTTTACCGTCTCCTCCACAATGCGCCGCCATGTCTCCCGTTCTGATATGCCCATGCCCTCTGCTTTCAGGCGCGCAAGCTCCCGTTCCGCTTCCTGTTCGGAAAATGCCTCGCTTAAGGGTCTGCTTCCCCTGTGCAGCGTGAGCAGCAGCAGGTATTCGATGTTGCCCTCCGGTCCTTTGATGGGAGAATAGTCGAGCGCCTCTGCCGCATAGCCAATGCTGTCCGCAAAATCGAGCACCTTGCAGACAACCTCTTTGTGGACCGCAGGCTCCTTTACCACACCCTTTTTCCCTACCTTCTCCCGCCCCGCTTCAAACTGGGGTTTAATCAGGCAGACCACGCTGCCCCCATCCTTTAAAATCCGTCTCAGAGGAAACAAAATTTTTGTGAGGGAAATAAACGACACGTCCACCGAGGCAAAATCCGGCTCTTCCGCAATATCTTCCCGCACCATATAGCGAAAATTGGTTTTTTCCATGCAGACCACACGGGAGTCACTACGCAGCTTCCAGTCAAGCTGTCCATGTCCCACATCCACCGAATAAACCTTTACCGCCCCGTTTTGCAGCATGCAGTCCGTAAAGCCGCCCGTGGACGCCCCGATATCCATGCATACTTTTCCTTCTGTCGAAACGCCAAAAGAGCTTATCGCCTTTTCCAGCTTATAACCGCCCCTGCTCACATAGCGCTGGGCGCTGCTCTTTACCTCTATCTTTACCTTTTCCCTGTCAAACATGGCTCCGGCTTTGTCTTCCTTCTGCCCGTCCACAAACACTGCGCCCGCCATAATGACGGCCTTCGCCTTCTCTCTGGATTCCGCAAGACCGCCGGAAACCAGAATGACATCCAGTCTTTCCTTCATGTATTCCTCAATCCTTTTGCAGACGCTTTGTGATGCGCGACGCCACGCTTTCTGCATCCATCAAAAGCTCCTTCTTTAAAAGCTCCACACTGCCATGCTCCACATAGGCGTCGGGTATGGTAATTGACATCTGTCCTGCCGCAAGACCGCTTTCATTGAGAAAGCTCTGCACCCGCTCGCCAAAACCGCCGCTCGCCACATTTTCCTCCATCGTGACAAGAAGCCGGTGCGCTGCTGCCGCCTTTTCCACCATGGCTTCGTCTAGCGGCTTCACAAAACGCACATTTACAAG
>CAMWUP010000150.1 GCA_947177465.1 uncultured Lachnospiraceae bacterium | reverse complement strand
ACGGGTTTCTTTATTGCTCTCTGCAGCTTTTCCTCCACGGCGGCTTTTTTCGTCCTCTGACTTTCTACCCGCACGGCGGTTTTCCTTTTCCTCTCCGTAACTCCTGCTGTCACGGCGGCTGCCCTTCTCTTCACCGTAACTCCTGCTGTCACGGCGGCTTCCTTTTTCTTCCTCAAATTTTCTGTCAGAGCGGCGGCCTTCCTTTTTCTCGCCACGGCTCCTGCTGCGGCGCTCCCCTCTTTCTTCCTCGCGTCCTCTGCCGGCACGACGGCTTCTTCTGCCTTCCTGTCCGCCTTCGGCGCCTTTTCTGCGCTCTCCGCGGCGTCCGAATATACCTTCCTTTTTCGGTTCCTCCACCACGATTTCCTGAATATTATCGCCCACCTGCATCCTGACAAGCGCTGCAAGAATCTCCATCGGGTCTGCACCCAGCTCCGTCATTTTTTCTTCTATTTTTTCTTTTAAATTTTCTAAATCTGTTTCTTCTGCCTTTGCCACTGCGGACGCAATCACCTTGTCCACCTTGACCTCCATAACCTGCTTTGCCTTCGGCACTCTCATTTCCGTCATTTTTGTCTTGCAGACTCTCTCGATATCCCGAATCCGGTAAAGGTCTCTTCCATAGGCAAAGGTAAACGCCATTCCTTCTTTTCCGGCGCGTCCGGTTCTTCCGATTCTATGCACATAGTATTCAATATCCTGCGGTACGTCATAGTTAAATACCGCCTCCAAATCGTCAACATCAATCCCGCGCGCCGCAACATCCGTTGCTATCAAGATTTCCAGACTGCCGTTTTTAAACCGGTTCATCACAAAATCCCGCTGCTTCTGCGTCATGTCACCGTGCAGCCCTTCCGCCTGATAACCGCGTTTTTTCAGATTTTCCGCCAGCTCATCCACCATTCTCTTTGTATTACAGAAAATAATGGAACGTTTAAAGCCGTGCAACTCCAAAAGTCTGCTGATAACCTCTTCCTTATAAATATTTTTCACCACAAAATAATACTGCTTTATCAGAGGTATGGTCAGTTCCTTTTTCGTCACCTTTATCAGCTCAGCATCCTTCTGGTATTTATTTGTGATGTCCAGAATCGCCTGCGGCATGGTGGCAGAAAACAGCGCTGTCTGATGCTCATTTTCAATCTCGCCCAAAATAGTTTCCATATCCTCGCGAAATCCCATATCCAGCATCTCGTCTGCCTCGTCAAGTATCACCATCTTTACATTCTGGAGCTTAATGGTATGCCTGCGCATGTGGTCCATCACACGTCCGGGCGTTCCGACTATAATCTGTACGCCGCCCTTCAGCGCCTTAATCTGCCTGCTGATATCCTGCCCGCCATAAATGGGAACCATCTTCACTCCATGCATATATTTAGAGAACTTTCTAAGCTCCTCCGCCGCCTGAATTGCCAGTTCTCTGGTCGGGCACAAAATGATGCCCTGTAAGCTTCTGTCGTTTTCATCTATTCTCTGCAGCATGGGAATTCCAAATGCCGCTGTTTTTCCCGTGCCGGTCTGCGCCTGTCCTATGACGTCTCTTCCTTCCATCAAAATCGGTATCGCCTGCTTCTGGATGGGTGTCATATTCTCAAAACCCATTTCCTTTACTGCACGCAGAATCCTATCGTCTATCCCCGAATTCTCATAACCCATATCTTCCTGTTCCTGCTCTTTTGTACCAATCTCTTCGTCTACTTTCATTTCATCAAAATCCATGATATACCATGCCTTTCCGTCTGCGGCGCTTCCTGAAACGCCAATCCTATGTAGCAAAAAAACAACGCCCCGTGTAAAGGACGTTGTCTGTCTACTTTTACGAACCGACTTATTGTATATTACTTTCATTGAAAAGTCAAGCTCTTTCGCGTTTTTAATGCTTTTTCCATAAATCTGCCCTGCTTCATCCACAAGCCTGCAGCCAAAACATTTTATACTTTGAAAACACCCATGGAGCTTTCCAGTTCTCCGGCAACCTCCTTCAGTCTTCCTGCCTGCTCTGCCATGTTTTGGACAATTGCGCCTACTTCTGTGGCAGAAGCAGAAGTTTCCTCCGTACCCGCTGCATTTTCCTCGGCAATGGCGGTCAGATTCTGTACCACGTCAACCACATTTATTCTCGCCTCGTCCATCTTGCTTATGCTGTCGGAAATAACGCTTATACTGTCCAGAGAAGTATCAATTCCTTTCTTTACCTCCGCAAAGCCCGCACCCGTCCTTTCCACATTGGCGCTCTGCTTTGCAATGATTTCCTTCACGCCATTCATGGTTTCCACTGCTTCCTCAGAATCACGAATCAGGGAATCTATAATCTCTTCAATTTCTCTCGCAGATTCATTGGACTGCTCTGCCAGCTTCTGTATCTGGGCCGCCACAACCGCAAAACCGCGTCCCTGCTCGCCTGCTCTTGCCGCTTCGATGGAAGCGTTTAAGGAAAGCAGATTCGTTTCCTCCGCAATGGAAGTAATCATGGTTGCCGCCTCCCGAATTTTTAACGCAGACTCATTCGTTGTATTTGTCTGCTCAGAAATCTTTTCAATCGCCTCTCTGGTCTGTACATTCGTATTATCCAGCTCCTTCAGTGTTTCCATCGCTTCAATACTTGCACGCTGCATAGTATCTGCATTGGAGTTAAGGCTGCTGACCTGTTCTCCTGCTTCCTCCACCATATTGCCGATTAAAATAACGTTTTCTGTTGCCTTCTGTGTCTCCTCTGCCTGCGATGTCGCACCATCCGCAATCTCACCGATTGCGCGGTCTACTTGTTCGACTGCCTCGCTGGTCTCTGTGGTCTCGCCGCTTAAGGTTTCCGCTGCCTCATACAGACTTCTGCTCTGCTCCTTAATGTGCACATATACCTTGACAAGCTCTTCCCGCAAACCGGAAATGGCACGGCTCATCTGCCCTGTTTCATCCTTGCGCCTGTTCAGCTTCTCCTGCGTCTCATCTATGGTAAAGTCCATTTCAGAAAGCTTCAGGACATTTTTAGCCAGCATGTTGATAGGCCTTACCACCAGCTTGCCAAGTCCAAAGCCAATCAGTCCGCAGACTACCAGCACAACGATACCGCTAATGTAGGAACGCAGCATCATCAAATCGACCTTACTGAAAATTTCGCTCTCATCCGCTGTAATTACCAAAACATAGTTGCCATTGCCGCCCACATAGTAGGAAGCATATTTTTCAACGCCTTTAAAGTCATAGGTTATAATCGCCGGTTCCGGTATCCTGCCCTGTGCAATCTCTCCCACCAGACCCTTTACCACTTCATTTTCTACTGACTGTCCGATTTTGTCTGCTGTCGGATGGTAGAGCATGATTCCCTGTGAATCCGTTATGTATACATAGCTGGACTCTGCTCCCCTTATACGGACATCTTTAAACATTTCGCTCAGCGAAACCGCCGCCAGCGCCTGTTCCCTTCCGTCCTTTGCAACCTTTTCCTCCAGATTCCTGCCATAAATAACCGCCATATCATACATATAATTTTCTGTGTTGGAAGAAATGTTTTCGTTTATCAGCGGCAGGAAGGTCCATACCTCCAAAAGCCACGTTGCACAAACGCCCGCCACAACGCACCACAAGATTTTAATTACGATAGAATGTATCAGTCCCACCTTTATTCTTTTTTTCATAATAATACCGTGCCTTTCCTGTTCCCATCTTCGCCTGCTGCATGTACATTGCTGCTGTTCTGAATTTATAAATGCCAAACAAGCCGTTAGGCTTATTTGGCATTTACTTCGCTTATGCAACAGTCGAATTAATATGTAAAATAAGAATAACTATCCTCATTATATCGTAAATCGACAGCGATTACAACTATTCACCCAAAACTTATCTTTAAAAACCGAGACCTTTTTTGATATTCTCCATTGTTTCGTTATCAAATTGATAATTTAATTCTCTTATCCCTATCGCAATTCTTCCTTTTTTAGGATATATCCACAAAACTGCCATATCTCTTACCGCCTGCTTTAAGGTGTATTTTTTATCCGGAGTGGAAGCGGCATACAAAACATCTTTTATTTCAGAATAAGCCAGCCGTTTTTTTCCCAATACCAGCCCCTTTTCATAAAAGAGGGCGGCGCCGTTTCCGCTCTTTTTCGGAATTTCTACCACCAGCCTTCCAAACTCTGTATCGGCGGCGCCGTCCGCAAAGCTTCCGCTCCATTCCAGCACACATTCACCACCATGCCGGTTCTGCTGCTCTTCCGCCTTTTTCTGTCGTGCTGCCCGTTCTGCATAAAACGCTTTCAAATACCAGATAATAAGCGCGGCGCCGCCCACAAAAATAAGCAAAACCAATATTTCAGGAAGATACGCTAAAAAAATCATGACAAAATTTCTCCTTCTGTTTTATTTCATTATCTGTCCATCTCCGCAACGCGCCCCGTAGACTTATGTTCTTTTATGATTCCTTCTATCTCCTTTAAATCTGTGGAAAGCAAATCCCCGGGAATCGTATTTTTCAGCGCGCTGGTTGCATTACCAAATTCCAGTGCCTTTCCGTAATCGCCTTCATGCGCCAGCAGACCGTAAAGCACGCCCGAAATATAAGCGTCGCCGCTGCCGATTCTGTCAACCACCTCAATATCTGCATAAGGCGCTTCCTCATAGAATGTATCGTCTTTCGCGCTGTAGATAATTGAGCCAAAGGTATGGCGCTTGGGACTGTGCACAATCCGCTGGGTAGACGCCACAATGGATATCGGATATTCCTCAGTAAAGCTCTTCATGATACTCTTCGCGTCGCCTTCCTTTAAGAAAGTAAGCCTCGCCGTATCCTCCGAGCAGAAAAAGATATCCACGTAAGGCAGGATTCCTTCTATACACTCTTTTGCTTCCGCCCCTGTCCAAAGATTGCCTCGGAAATTGACGTCAAAGGATATCAAAGCACCCTGCTCCTTAAACCGCTTCATCATTTCAATGGCTGTCTTTCTGCACTGTTCACTGAGCGCCAGTGTAATACCGCTGGTGTGGAAGCAGCGTGCAGAACGGTAAAGTTCATCGGTATAGTCGGATACGTCAATCTTATTGACAGATGTATTTTTTCTGTCATACACAATGCGGGGCTTTCTCGGATACGCGCCGCTCTCGTAATAGTATACGCCCAGCCTTGCATCCTTGTCGTCGTCATACACCAGATAATCGTCGCTGACGCCGCACTGACGCACACGGTTCTTGACATAGGTTCCCAAATCATTTGCCGGCAACTTGGAAATAATACCACAGCGCAGCCCCAGCATGGCAGTACCCGCAATCGCATTCATCTCGGCTCCGCCTACCTGCTTGCCCAGACTGTCCCCTCTGGTGATTCTCTCATTGTTCGGCGGTGAAAGCCGCAGCATCAGCTCTCCCAACGACACCAAATCAAAATCTTTTTTCATGACCCTACCTCCTTGGATTTTTCTTTTCCTTATCCGCTTTTTCGCTCCTTTGTAAGCACTTACATTTTATACTTTCATTATACCATGATTCGTTTTTTACGTAAAGTCTACATATAAAAGTCATGGTAAAATCACAGAGCGCCTGACGGTTGCACAACAGCACTCTGTGGTTGGTACTCTGTGATAGAATAAGACATCAGCGTTGATTGCGATTATGATATATAGCAGAACATGCACAAAAGCGAGGAATACTATGAGCGGAATTATGCTAACGTCAACAGGGCTGGAAAGTTCTATGGTTGAAAAAATTTTTTAAAAAAAAATTGGTAAAGATGCGACAGCTGCTTCTGCCTTATGGATACCAACTGCGGCAACTTACGAAGAGGTGAAAGCAGTTTTGCCCAAATGCATGAACTACCTTTTGCACGCGGGCTTCCAAAGGGAAAACATCTATAC
>CAMWUP010000149.1 GCA_947177465.1 uncultured Lachnospiraceae bacterium | reverse complement strand
GAATATACAACATGCACAATTCGTGACTGGCAAATAAGAGTTTCGCAAACGCCTAATTTGAAATAGATAGAGAGGGGTATCGTGATGTACGTACTTGGAGTGGATGTAGGCGCAACAAAGACAGAATGTGTTGTGGCAGATGAAAATGAAAAGATAATGGGGCGGGGCTTCGGCGGAGGCGGAAACCATCAGGTGTGCGGCATTGAAAGGGCGTCAGAGTCTATGCAAAAGGCTGTTTCGGAGGCTCTTGCACAGGCAAAAATTACGCCGGCCGATGTTGCCTTTGCAGTGTTTGGCATTGCCGGAGCCGACGGTCCGAAGGATATGGAAGTGCTTGTTCCTGCCGTGAAAAAAATCATGGGGACAGTACAGGTGAAAATTCTAAATGATGCATGGCTTGGTCTCCGTGCGGGGACGGAGGATTATGTAGGCGTGGTGTCCATCTGCGGAACCGGCGCGGGACATGTTGGCAGGAACCGTCAGGGAGAGGAGCTGTCTCTGAGAAATCTGGATTATATTATGGGAAATTACGGCGGCGGCGGGGATTTGGAGCGGAAGGCGCTGCATTATGCTTTCCGCTCGGAAGAGGGCACATGGCAGAAGAGCCGTCTGGAAAAGGCAGTTCCGGCAGTGTTTGGCGTGGAGAGCATGGAAGAGGTATGCGCGGTTTTGCGGGACGACGCCATGACGAAGGAACAGAGCTATCAGCTTCCTATTACCGTGTTTACACTGGCAAAAGAGGGCGATGAGGTATCGCGCAGTCTCATTTCTTCCATGGGGTATGAAGAGGGAAAATATGCCGCTGCGGTATTGCAAAGACTTGGTATGTGTGACGAGCCGGTTCCGGCTGTACTGATTGGCAGCCTGTTCCGCACAGGGGAGCCTCTTTTAATCGATGCTTATATGAAAGCACTGTGGGAGACGGCGCCAAAGGCGTACGCCGTCATACCAAAAGCAGCGCCTGTTATGGGAGCGCTGAAGCTGGCAATTGACGCGGTAAAGGTGCAGTAGACAAAGCTTACGGGCAGCGATAAAGCGGAAGCAAAACTGCCTGTAAGCAGTATGCGGGGGATGCAGATGACAGATAAAAATGAGATTACGGGGAAACCTACTGTATTGAAGGAATTGAACATCGGTCTGATAAAGGATGCGTTGAAGAAGAGCGGACAGGCAACCAGAGTTGAGCTTTCCCGACAGACCAAAATCAGTCAGCCCACAGTCAACCTGCTGATAAATGAGCTTTTGGCTGATAAAACCGTGGTGAGTCTGGGGGTGGCAAAATCAACCGGCGGACGCAAGGCGGAGCTCTACGCGCTGAATCTGAAAAAGTCGGCTGTGGCGCTGGTTATTGTGAGCGAAGTCGGCTTTGAGACGGCAGTTGTAGATATGGGGCTGGAGGAAGAACGGCGGGAAAAGGTAAAGCGGGACAGAAGGCAGTCCTTCCTGAAGCAGCTTGCGGGCGTACTTGGTGAAATGCTTCAAAGGAGTCCGAACATCGGTGCTATTTCTGTTGGCGTGCCCGGCGCCGTATCAAAAGAGGGTGAGGTTTTTGCCATTCCGCAGATTCCGGAATTTGAGCATTTTGCGCTGCGCGCTGAACTGGAAAACCGGTTCGGTCTGCCGGTGCAGGTCACAAACGACATTAACGCCACTACCTTCGGCTATCGGCTGCTTCATGAAGAAGCGGAAAATCTGGTTTATTTATATACGGAAGGAGAGAAAACCGGAGCCGGACTGATTTTAAACGGCGCACTTTACCCGGGGTGCACAAGCTTTGCAGGCGAAGTGGGATATATGCAGCTCGGCGGGCGCAGCGTGGAGGAAATCATGAGCGGGAAAGAGACGGGGCTGTCTTTTTTGAGCCTGCTGGCGCAGGTTGTGGTAAATCTGGTGTGTATGTTTAATCCGGAAAAAATCGTGCTTGCCGGCAGCACTGATATGGAGCGGCAGCTTCCTGCACTGACACAGGAATGTGAACGACTGCTTCCCATAAGCGTACTGCCTGTTATAGACATTGCAAGGCCGGAGGAAAATTATTATTTTAAAGGACTGGGCGGACTTGGCATTGCGCTTCTGGAACAGGACATCCATATTACTTAACATCTTACGATAGAAAGGAAAAGTACTATGAAAATCATCAGAGCGAAGGATTACAGGGATATGAGCAGAAAGGCGGCAAACATCATATCGGCGCAGGTCATCATGAAGCCGGAGTGTGTGCTGGGGCTGGCAACAGGCTCCACGCCGATAGGCGCCTATGAACAGCTTGTGGAATGGTACAATAAAGGGGATTTGGACTTTTCAGGTGTGACGACAGTAAATCTGGATGAATACAGAGGGATTGCAAAGGAGCATCCCCAGAGCTATTACCGGTTTATGCAGGAAAAGCTTTTTTCCAAAGTCAATATCAGACAGGAAAGAACCTTTATTCCGGATGGTATGGAGGCGGATGCGGAAAAGGCCTGCCGCGCGTACAACGAGGTGATTGAGGCAGTGGGCGGAATTGATTTACAGCTTTTGGGTCTTGGACATAATGGGCATATCGGTTTTAACGAACCGGGGACAGCGTTTGAGGCGCAGACCCATCTGGTGGAACTGACAGAATCCACAAAGAAGGCAAACCAGCGGTTTTTTGCCTCCGATGAGGATGTGCCTCATCAGGCGTATACCATGGGCATCAAGACCATTATGCAGGCAAAGAAGATTGTGGTGGTGGTAAGCGGAGGGGATAAATCGGAGATTTTAAAGGCCGTTGTGACAGGACCGATTTCTCCTGCAGTGCAGGCGTCCGTTTTACAGCTTCATAACGATGTAACGGTGGTTGCCGATGAAGCTGCGCTTTTCTGTCTGTAAAATAAAAAACTTCTTGACCTTGACGCTGCGTCATACTGTATGCTGTTTTTACACGGAGGGAGACGCCATGAAAACAATAAAAGAAGTAAGTCAGCTTGCAGGAGTGAGTATACGCACTTTGCACTATTATGATTCCATTGGATTACTGACGCCGGCAAATGCGACGGAATCGGGCTACAGGCTGTATGACGATACGGATTTGGAGCGGCTGCAGCAGATATTATTGTTTCGGGAGTTACAGTTCCCGCTAAAGGAAATCAAGGAAATTTTGGATAGTCCCGACTTTGACAGAAAGAAGGCGCTGGAGCAGCAAATCCGGCTGCTTGAACTAAAGAAGGAGCATCTGGAAAATCTGATTGACTTTGCCCGTGGAATAACAGTGATAGGAGTGAGAACATTGGATTTTTCAGTATTTGACACAAAAAAGATTGACGAGTATGCGAGGCAGGCAAAAGAATCTTACGGAAAGACAAAGGAGTATAAGGAGTTTACAGAAAAGAGCAAGAACCGCTCGAAGGAAGAGGAAGCTGCCTTAAGCACGGAAATGATGGGTATATTTGCAGACTTCGGAAAGCTTATGGACAAAAGCCCGTCCAATGAAGCAGTGCAGAAACAGGTGAAGCATCTGCATGGTTTTATCAACGAGAATTTTTACACCTGTTCCAAAGAAGTGCTGTCACAGCTTGGCAAAATGTATGCCGGAGGCGGCAGCATGACGGAAAACATCGACAAGGCAGGCGGCAAAGGAACCGCTGAATTTACGTCTTGGGCAATCGATTTGTATTGTAAGGAAGGCTGAGAAGGCCGAAAAACTGCCGGACAGGAGGTCAAAGCCCTGTCCGGCGGTTTCATAGATATAAAAAGGAATGTTAATGTTTATATATATGATTTTCAAAATAATATATTAGTTGAATAACGAAGATGTAGATTCGCGGCTTACAGAAGGGATAGCATTGTATTTAAGTAATGGAGAACCATATCATAAGTAAGGGCGAAAGGGCAGACGATTGTAGGAGACAGAGTATCCACCTAAGGAAGAACAGGATTTGAGTTTATGGCAATATCTTCTTAATAAGTTTGAGAAAGATGAAAGTATGTATTTACTGGTGGCAGAAGAAGACTGAAAAGTTGTTTCTTCCGTACAAATGGCGATTATTGAGAACTTAACACATAATATCAGACCTTTCGCAGTTATTGAAAATGTTGTGACGCATGCCGATTACAGGAATAAGGGATATGCATCGGCATTGCTGGGTAAAGCATCAGAAATAGCCAGGGAACGCAGATGCTATAAAGTTTTTCTGGAAACCGGTTCAAATAAAGAAAGTACATTATATTTTTTCAAAAAGAACGGGTTTGAAATAGATAAAAAGCATCAGCAACCGCAAGACCGGAACGGGCTATATTAGCCTATCAGGAACAGTCATAACAATGGCCTTAATCAGGCGCTGGTGGGACAGGCAGAAGATAACCCCATGGAGTAAATTTGCGGTCTTTATTGGGTGTTTTATTGTTATCTATACTTGACGTGTGTAATAAAAAATGCTAGTATATGTGTAATAAAAAATGCTGTGGAGAGAAAAGTGATAAAGGATACTTATATAAAATGTTATCGGCTGAGCCAAAAGTATGATGGGTATATCAGTACGTCAGAGCTATTGAGAGAGGGACTGACAAACAGGCAAATTTCAGAATTTGTAGTCAATGGCATGTTGGAAAAAGTGTGTTATGGAATATATTGGTTTAATTGTGCCGATTATGATAAGCCAGGCGATTATAAGGCAATTGAAATATGTCGATGTAACCCCAGGGCAGTGATATGTGCGGACAGTGCGTGTTTTTATCAGGGACTTATTGAGGTGGAGCCGCCTGTTGTTTCGGTGGCTACCCGAAGGGATGATAGAAGAAAAATTACAATGAACTTTCCTGTGACAAGGCACTATTATTCCGGAAGCAGTTTTTCGGAACATCAGAAAATTATAGATACTGAATTTGGACATTATATGGTTTATGATATAGAAAGGAGTGTTTGCGATTGTATACGGTTTAAAAATACGATAGACGATGACATATTCTCTTTGGTCATTGAACGCTATAGGAAACAGGACAAAGCAGTAAATAGGATAGTACATTATGCAAAAAACTTACATATGTTAAATCAGTTGACAAAGTATATATAGCAGCAGAGATTTTTTTTAGAAAGGCAGGTATATAATATGAGTTGTCATGATATTGGGCGCGGAATGAATTTTGTTGCTGTATTGATTAAGGAAATGTATGATACCGGAGAAATTTCCAGAGAAACAGCAGTGAAAATATTTCGAAGATTACAGAGAGGCGTACATTGGTGCGATGGAAATGAGTATGAAGCGATAGAATGCATCTCAAATCGTTGTGGAATCTGTCTGAAAGAATTGGAAAAAGGGGAAATATTATATCCGCCTTATTTGGATGTAAAGGAAGAACATTTGGAAGCTGCAACGGATTATTTGTGTGAAGAGTGTATGCTGAAACTGTATGGGGAAGAGGGAAAGAGAAAAACGATCAAAGTATATGGCAAGGAACGTTGTAAAGTGGAATAGAGTAAATTGGAACATTGCCAAGGAAATGCTTGCCGTGAATCAATACATATCAACAGAATATGAAAAGCTGAATTCAGAGGTGGAGCAGAGAGAGGATGTTTTAGATTATGTAATATTCCATTTGAATGGCTGTATAGTAGCATAGGATACGGGGTCGGAAGATATGATAGCTGCCCGGAGTGTAAAAGCATATGTATCCATAACAAAGAACGGAAGGGTTGTGCCTCAGATTATCTTACAAGGGAACTGGGTAGAACAGTGGAGCTTTGAGAATAGGAACAGTGTTTTTGGGAGTGTTATCAGAATAAGTTGTTTATCCTGAAAGACTGAAAAACATGGGTGGTTTGTTCGCCTGGAATATGATAAAATAGAAGAAAGAAGCAGGAGATGAGACCATGAATATCAATACTACCA
>CAMWUP010000148.1 GCA_947177465.1 uncultured Lachnospiraceae bacterium | reverse complement strand
ACGTATAAGTTTTGTTTTTTAGCTTGTGAGGAGGAAATGGTATAACGGTTTCTCGCCTTACTTTCCCCGGCAAAAGCCCGCATCAAATTGTTTTTTGTTTCACTGTTTCTAAAATCTGTCGCCATATAAATTCTCCTTTTTGTTATGATTTGATATCTGTTTTCCAAAATCCGTGAAGGTTACAGTATGCATATGCCGCCACCGGTTTCTCATTGGGTGCAAGTGCAAATACCGCCTTTGGCTCGCTGTCGGGCGTGAGCTTTTTTAACTGGCTGCCTTCTGTGGTTTCCAGATAAATCCAGCCGATGCTGTGCTCTTCGCTCATAGGGTGCGCGACACTGCCGACAGACACTGTCACCAGACTGCTGTTTACCGTAACGCAGGGTAGATGCTTCTCTCCGGCGCCCTCTGATTTAGAGGGGTCGAGCTCTGTAAAATTGCTTCCGAGACATTTGGCAAGCTCCTCTTTGGAGCCGCTAATCAACTCCAAAATACCAAGCTTATCCTTACATTCAAAAAAAGTGTGACATCCCATTTCGTCCTCCATTCTGCCGACTGTACGGCTAAAATTATAATTTTAAAGCAAAGGGTTCTCCGACCGTGCCCGCAGGCGTGCAAAGCGTCGGTCCGTTTCGGCTTGTATTTTTTCCGCTATTTCGCGGTAGGCTTCTTTTGCAAGATGACGGGTTCTTCCCATCATGGAAAGCCAATCCGTGACAGGAATCTTTTTACCGTTTTTTTCGGGGTCGTAATTCAACGTCGTAATACCGTTTTCAATCTCGTAGAGTGGAAAGTAACAGCAATCCACTGCGGCGGCAATGACACTTCGCTCCTTGTTTGGCGAATCGCTCCAGTTGAGGGGACAGGCAGAAAGCGCCTTAAGGTAGGCGGTACCGAAGTCCTTGGCATAAGCGGCTGCCTTGGCTGCTTTTTGAATAAAATCCGCGGGGCTGCTTTCCGCAACGCATGCCACATAGGGAATGTGCGTGGCCGCCATAATTTCCGGCGTATCCTTGTGAAAAAAAGTTTTGCCGTACTGGGCGCTTCCTACATGGGAGGTTGCGCTCCTTGCCCCCATGGGAGTGGAATAGGAAAGCTGATAGCCGGTATTCATATACCCCCCGTTGTCGTACTCAAAAATAATGAGTCTGTGATTTCGCAGGGCGGTTCCCAAAGCGGAACCCATACCGATATCCATGCCGCCGTCTCCGCTCACCATGATAAAGGTAATTTCGCCGTCAGGATACTCGCCCCGCTTCTGCCGCTGTCTGAACACCTCCGTCAGTCCGCTCAGGGTGGCGGCGCCGTTTTGGAACAGATTGTGCAGATAGGGGACTTTAAAGGATGTTTTCGGATAGGCGGTAGTCACTACCATGCCGCAGCCGGTCTGGAATAAAAGGACCACATTACCCTCAATGCCCTTCAGCAGAAGATTCAGGTTGACAGGAATACCACAGCCGGGGCAGGCGCCATGTCCGGGCGCCAGACGCTTCGGCAGGGCGGTTGTTTCCCGAAGAATTCCGCCTTTTACTATCATCTTTCCGGCGGCTGCATCATAGGAACAGGTAGTGATATGCTTTATGGTATCCGCCTCTGCCAGCGGTTTAAAGTATGGGGGCTGTTCGGCTCCGCCGCTGCCTTTTACAATGCCGTGATAATCAAAGTCTGCCGCCTGTTCCTGCAGACCCTCGCGAAAAAGACAGAGCGCATCTTCTACAAAAAAGTCCTGTCCGCCCAGCCCATAGACTCTGGTGATGACCTTTGCCTGACAGGAAGTCCGCTGCAGAGCAGCACGAAGCTCCAGCGACAGACTGCCGCCGTCCGCACCGTAGCTGTCCTGCCGGTCGGCGGCAACGATGACAGAGGCATTCTGACAGAAGGAAGAAAGCAGTTCCCATGGGAAAGGACGGAGCACCAGCAGAGTGACGACACCGGCGCGGATGCCTTCTTTTCTGAGAATATCCACAGCCTCCATTGCGGTATGGTAGGCGGAGCCTAATAGAAAGAGCAGAATATCCGCATCCTTATATAAATATCCCTTCAGGAAGGAATAGTTTCTGCCGGATAGTACGCTGTATTCCTGAAACAGAGACGGCAGCAGTTCCTTTGCCTGTTTCATGGCAAGGTGGAGCTGATAACGGTTGTTTAAGACGTCGGGTTCGTTCATATAAGAGCCAACTGTGATTGGATGCTCCAAATCCAATACATCTGCAAAGGCTTTCTTTTCGCCGACATAAGACTTGACAGTATTGTCGTTTTCAAAAACCATGCATTTCCGCTTCTGGTGGCTGGTATAAAAACCATCAAAGGCAACTGCTACAGGCAGGCTGACTGCCTCAGCAAGCTTCAGCGCAAGCAGATTCATGTCGTATACCGTCTGCGGTTCGTCGGCAAACAGAATAATCCAGCCGGTATTGAGCATATACATAATGTCGCTGTGATCACCTTTGATACAAAGAGGACCGGAAACGGTGCGGCATGCCACGTTCATCACCATGGGAAAACGAGTGCCTGACTGTACCGGAAACTGCTCCAGGGCGTAGAGAAGCCCGTTGGCGCTGGTCGCATTGAATACTCTGCCGCCCCCCGTGGAAGCGCCATAGCAGATACCGGCGGCGCTGTGCTCTCCTTCTGCGGCAATCAGTTTAATGTCGTGTTCGCCCTCCGCTCCCATTAAGTCCAGATTTTCTGCTATCTGCGTGGAAGGAGTGATGGGATAGTAGCCCATTACATGATAATTGATTTGTTTGGCGGCATATGCAGCCAGTTCATTTCCGCTTTCGTAGAGAACCTTTTGCTGTTCCATAGTGTACCTCCTGCAATGACTTTGGTTTTAAGATTTCAAGGGAAACGCTTTTATCAGCGTTTCACTAGGTAATACCGCCGTCCACGCGCTTTTCGTCTAAATAGGAATCACTGGTTATCCACCCGTTTGGACCGGTTTTTTCATAAGAAATGGCGTCCGGCAGTAAATCTTTATTGGGGACAAACCACGGCTTTTCGGGATAATCCTTTTCTAAAGCCTTGACAAGAGCACCTGTGGGACAGACCTCCACACAACGCAGACAGCCCTTGCAGTGAAAATAGTCCAGTCCACCGTTTACCATGGCAGGTTTGCCGTTGATACTGCCCTCACGAAACTGGAATACCATGTCGGGGCAGGTGGAATCGCAGAGTCCGCAGTTGATGCATTTTTCCTGTAAGAACAGAGGGATATAGCCCTCTCTGGAGGGGGATAAGTCGTTGGAAACCGTACTGCCCGGGCGGGGATTGACGCCGCCAAAGGGCGCATTGTCATAGCCCCACGTGAAAGCCTGTTTTTGGGCGAAGGCAGTGCTTTTTTGGGAATCGGCAGAAACAGAGATTCCATCAGAAAGCAGTTCATGTCCCTTTTCCACACCATTCAGATTGGAGGCAATTAAATCGGGATATTTTTTGCCTATGGTATCTGAGCACAGGCTTTTTACACAATCGAGAGGAATAAAGCCGGAAGCCTTTGCGATAGCGCCGAGCAAAACCATGTTGATACGGGAATGACATTCCATTGCAATTTTTAAGGCGTCTATGCAATAAAGTTTACCCTTTTCAAAAGGATATTTCTGCATTGCTTTATCGGGAGAGAGCGGCGTGTTCAAAATGATTTTAGTGTATTCCGTAGCGCCGTCCAGTACGGGGAGCCTGCCCATGAGCCCTTCATGAAAAATGCATAAAATATGGGGAGAGACAACGGGACTGTTGACGCGAATCTGCCTGTCTGCTTCACACCACCGCACAAAGGCTTTGACCGGTGAGCCCCGTTTTTCGGAGCCGTAGCTGGAAAAACTTGATGCATTCAGGGAAAGGTACAGCGCGCCCAGCTCGCCAAGCATTTTGCCGCAGAGATTAGCGCCCATGCCTCCGATGCTCTCAAGGCGTATTTCAAAGTATCCGTTATCATTGGTAACCGGCAGTATATTTTCCATAAGCGTCCTCCAATACATAATTGTCTATAGTATGCCGGTTTTGCTGTGCTTTATACGGAGAAAAAGAAATTGCATTACTCCTTTTTCGGAGTTGTGTACCTTTTGGAAATAGATTATAATTACACTGATAATACGTGATTTGAAAGAAGGTTTATGATGAAATACTTGGTAAAATATTTGATAGATTTTACAGCTTTGGCTCTTTTATATGTTTTTGTTTTTTTAGGCAGGTGGAAAAGCAAAGGCAAAGATGTATTGCTTGCCAACACGTTAATGTATATATATCTTTCTTTTGTGCTTTATTTTACCTTGATGCCGGTCATAACATCCCTCCCATTTATTTTGAATCATCCCTATAAACCTATGAATTTGGAGCCATTTATTGACGTTTTAATGGGGAGAGGGGATTTTTTCAGACAGATAGTGTTGAACATTATTATGACCACGCCATTTGGCTTCCTGTTTCCGTTAACCGGAAATAGAACTGCTAAATTTGGCAGAACGGTATTTTTTTGTTTCTTGATGAGTCTGGGGATTGAAATATTGCAGCCACTCATCAATGGTTTCCGCTCTTCGGACATCACGGATTTAATTACCAATGTGACAGGCGGAGTGCTCGGATATATTTTTTATGTTATTTTCAAGCCGGTTACATTTTGGATTTTAAATTGTTTGAAAACAAAGAATTAGAAATCGAACTTTCAGCTTGCAAAGACAGGAGACGAATCGGATGACAGGCACGGTAATTTTTGATTTGGATGGAACTTTAATCGATACAGAAAAATATTTCAAAGTTTTTTGGCGGCAGGCTGCCGCCGCTTTTGGGTATCAGATGAGTGAGGAACAGGCTTTGCTGCTGAGAAGTCTGGGACGCCCCTATGCGCCGGCGCTGTTAAAAGAGTGGTTCGGGGAAGCCTTTGACTATGTAGCTGTCCGCGAATACCGCAGAAAAATCATGAAAGAGCATTTGGATAAGGTGGGAATAGAACTGAAGCCTTATGCAGAGCAGGCGCTTTTGTGGTTGTCAAAAAACGGATACAGGACAGCGGTTGCCACCGCTACTTCGGTGGAGCGCGCCACAGAGCAGCTCAAGCAGCTTGGTATAGCGGGGTACTTTGACGAAATTGTAAGCGCGGCTTCTTTGGAGAAAGGGAAGCCCGCGCCGGATGTCTATCTGCACGCCTGTGAAAAGCTGGGCGAAAATCCGAAGGACTGCTTTGCCGTGGAGGATTCCCCAAACGGCGTTCTTTCCGCATATGCCGCAGGTCTCAGGGTCATCATGGTGCCCGACCAGACAGAACCGGACGCAGAGCTTGCGGCAAAGCTGTATGCCCGTATTCCTTCATTGGGGGAACTGCCGGCGGTTCTTAAGGCGAAGTAATTGTTTTTCGGTAAAGGGTTTTATGTTTGTGATTATAGAAAGGATAAGTAGAAAAAAACCAAAAGATATGATATAATTTTTAAAATGCATATTTAGGAGGGACATTGCTTGGAGCTTTTAAAATATAAATATGAGTGTAAAAATGCATTAGAATTTTGTAAATCGCTGCCTTCTAATTCCGTAAAATTGATTATAACATCACCGCCTTATAATATTGGAAAAGAGTATGAAACGAAAAGCAGTATTGATAAATATATAGAAAATTTATTACCTGTATTGGCAGAACTTGAACGGGTTCTTACAAATGATGGAAGCCTTTGCTGGCAGACCGGTAATTTTGTTGACGATAGCGAAATATATCCATTGGATATATATTTTTATCCATATTTCAAAAAGCTCGGTCTGTTTTTGAGGAATAGAATTATCTGGCATTTCGGGCATGGTCTTCATTGTTCAAAGAGATTTAGCGGAAGATATGAAACCATTCTTTGGTTTACAAAGTCGGACGAATATACC